>NZ_JBEZGQ010000217.1:0-10487 GCF_040650095.1 Actinoplanes sp. NPDC048791
CAGCAGCTCGGCGCGGCCCTCGAAGGCGAACAGCAGTAGATCGACCATCCGGAACGTGTCGGCGTCCGGGCCCAGCGTCGGGCGCCACGACGGGTCGCGCACGATCGAGATGCGGCTGCCCTCCATGGCCCGGTGGAAGACCTCCGCCACGATCCGGCCACCGACGCCGGTGAGCCGTCCGCCGTTGAGCTCCGCCTCCCGCAGGATGTAGAACCACAGCGGCGTCCGGGCGGCGAATGCGTTCCGCTCGTCGTCGCTGAGGGTGGTGAGCACCGCGCCGGCGTCCGTACCGCCGATGATCTGCTCCGCGGTCAGCGGCGCGACGCCGAGGAACTCCGCCGCCTGCTGGCCGCTGGCCAGCTCGACCATGGTGGCCCGGACGAGGTTGCGGAACGCCAGGTTCAGCTGGATCGCCGGCGGGTTGGTGCCGTTGCCGCCGAAGGTGCCCTTGGGCATCCCGGCCAGCGGGTTCACCACCAGCGTGTCGATGCGCTGGGCGATGTTGACGCCGGCCGGCGGGGCCAGGTCGGGACGGGCGGCCTCCGCGGCGAAGTCGTACATCCGCCGCCAGTCGACCGCCCAGTTGGTCGGGAGTCGTTCGAAGAGCCCCGACTCCTGGTCGTTGACGTCCGGGTTGGCCGGGTCGAAGTTGCCGCTGGTGCCGCTGAAGGTGAACAGCAACCGCAGGCTGCCCCGGGTGCCGGAGAAGATCCGGTTCCAGTCGTACGCGGCCCGCACCATGCTGTGCCCGAGCCGGTACGCCGCCACCGAGAACTCGATCGGCATCGTCGGGGTGTCGCCGGCCTTGGCGTACCGCTGGTGGCCGTTGGTGTGGCCGCCGCCGGGCACCTCGAAGAACCGGCGGCCGGTGGTGAACACGTCCTCGACGATCTCCCGGTCGACGATCCGCGGCAGGAAGTCGGTGCGCAGCATCCACTGGTAGTGCCGGACGACGGTCTCCCGGGCCCGCTCGAACAGGATCGCGCTGGGCACGCCGTTGTCGGCGAGCTGGTCGACGACCCGGTTGTGGAAGCGGATGAACGCCAGGTGAGTCTGCGCCACGATGAGGTTCTCGTCGTTGCGGTGGTCCGGGATCAGCGCTCGCTGCCGTTCCGCCTTGGTCGAGCCCTGGGTGACCCGCGGCAGGTCGTAGCCGTTGAGGTTGACGTTGGTGCCGCCGGTGCCGATCGCCGCGGTGATGCCGACGCGCAGCTTGAGCTTGTCCGGGGCGTAGAAGCGGTCGTCGTCGCGGTCGCCGGGGCCGCGGCCGTACACCGAGTCCAGGTCCAGGGCCGGCGACCGGCCCTGCAGCAGCTCGTTGACGGTGACGTGCTCGCCGAGCGCGCGGGCCGTGTTGTCCAGGGTCAGGTCGTGGTCGACGAACTGGCCCAGGTAGGTGAAGCCGGCCGGCACCGGCGGGTCCGCGGACACCGGCTGCACGGCCGGTGCGGTGGGTGCCACGGTCATCGCCGTGGCGACCTTCTCCAGGACGGTCGCGTCGATGGTCCCGCCCTTGGGCAGCAGCCGGGAGAACCGGAACTTGCGCAGCGACGCCTCCGTGGACGGCCGTTCACACACCCCGCTCTTGCCGTCCGTGGTCAGGATTCCCTCGCCGACGACGTAGTAGTTCTCGCGCATGTGACGTTTCACGAGTGCGCACACCTTTCGCCCGAGTGAGTCGCCGCCCGCCCGGGGAGGGACGGGCGGCGAGGACACGTCCCCCTCGGCCGCATCCGTAGGATGCAGAGCTGCCGGCCGGTGCCCCTGATACCCGTGAGACGGCGGTGTCGGGTAGCTGTCAGTGGTGCCGCAGCGCGGTGCGGAACCAGCCGAGCACCGGGCCCAGACGCTCCGGGGCCGGCCAGCCGTTGACCACCGACAGCAGCTCCAGGTAGCGCTCCCGACGTGGGTCCCGGGCCGCGTCCAGCTGAGCCTCGAGCCGCTCGCGTACCGGATAGCGGGCCAGCACCGCGGTCACCACCCGCCCGGCCGATGCCGAGGCCGGGTCGACGCCGGCCGCCAATGCCGGTCCGGCCTCGTCGCGGACCAGCGCTACCGGGTCCCGGCGGAGCAGCACCGGATCGCGGTCGGCGGCATGCCGCTCGGCCAGCTGCCGCATGAGGTCCCGGAACGCCGGCTCCCGGGCCAGCCCGGCCAGTTCGATCCACGCCTCCAGCTGCGCGGGCTGCGGGTCGTCGGGCAGCTCCGGGGTCAGCGAGCGAGCGATGCCGGCGAAGCCGTCCAGGCCGCCGAATACCTGCCCGAGGAAGTCGTCGATCAGGGCGCGGCGTTCCCGCGCGCCGAGCTCGGCCAGTTCGCGCATGTGCTGGACCTCCTGCGGGGTGGATCCGTACCGCGCCGCGGCCGACAGCACCGCGCGGCGCAGTCGCAGGGTGCGGATCTGGATGTCGAGAGCTTCGGTGTGGGCGGCCGCCACCTCGGCCAGGGTGGCCTCGCGGTCCACCACCCGGCGGATCGTGGCCAGGTCGAGCCCCAGCTCGCGCAGGGTGCGGACCAGTTCCAGCCGGGCGACCGCGGTGGCGTCGTAGCGGCGGTGACCGGCCACGCTGCGGCCGGCCGGCGGCACGATCCCGCGATCGGCATAGAACCGGACGGTCTTGACCGTCAGCCCGGTCCGCCGGGCCAGCTCACCGATCGACAGGAACGCCATGGCCCCCACTCTGCGACCTCCCCCGGTGGGAGATGCAAGGGATCAGCGGCGGGTCGCGGTCCGGACCAAGCCGGCCAGGGCCCGGGAACGGCTGTGCGGCGGCCAGGCGAGCACCGTCGTCACGGCCGGCGCGTCGGACACCGGTACGACGACGAGGCCGGGGTTCAGCTGGGCCCGGGCCGATTCCGGCAGCACCGCCGAGGCCCGGCCGAGCGCGATCAGCTGGTAGAGCTGGGCGCTGTCGCGTACCTGGGGGCCGGGTCCGTCCGGGAAGGTGCCGTCGGGGCGGGGCCGGCGGGGCTCCGGCAGGCCGGGCAGCGCGGTGACCTCGGCCAGCCGCACCTCGGAGCGGGTGCTGAGGGGATGACCGGCCGGCAGGACCACGACCTGCCCCTCCGTGAGTAGTTCCTCGGTGTCCAGCCCCGCGGTGGAGTCGAACGGCAGGTGCAGCAGCGCCACGTCGGCCCGCCCGTCGCGCAGCATCCGTTCCTGCTCGCCGATGCCGCACAGCAGCACGTCGACGGTCACCGCACCGGGCTCGGCGGCGTACGCGTCGAGCAGCTTGACCAGCAGCTCGCTCGCCGCGCCGGCCTTGGTGACCAGCACCAGGCCGGGGTCGCCGGTCCCGGACAGAGCAGCCCGGCGGGTACGGCGGTCCGCGGCATCAACCGCATCAAGGGCGGCCCGGCCCTCGGCGAGCAGCACCGACCCCGCCTCGGTCAACGTGACGCTGCGGCTGGTGCGTTCCAGCAGCGTCACCCCGAGCCGTCGTTCGAGCTGCGCGACCGCCCGGGACAAGGGCGGTTGCGCCATGCCGAGCCGGCGTGCGGCCCGCCCGAAGTGCAGCTCCTCGGCGACGGCCACGAAGTACCGCAGCTCCCGCGTCTCCATCTCTGCACGGTACCCGGAATCGATACCCGCGCGGTATCGATGGCTCCTCGAACGGTGTTGGTGGCCGGCCGGGGCGCGGCGACGATCGGGGCATGACTGATACGACGATCGCGCTGGTGACCGGCGCGAACAAGGGAATCGGGTACGAGATCGCGGCCGGCCTGGGCGCGCTGGGCTGGAGTGTCGGTGTCGGCGCCCGCGACGACCAGCGCCGGGAAGCCGCGGTGGAGAAGCTGCGGGCGGCCGGCGTCGACGCTTTCGGCGTACCGCTGGATGTGACCGACGACGCGAGCGTGACGGCCGCCGCCGAGCTGATCGAGCAGCGGGCCGGGCGCCTGGACGTCCTGGTCAACAACGCCGGGATCACCGGGGGCCGGCCGCAGGAGCCGAGCAGTGTGGATCTTGAGATCATCCGGACGGTCGTGGAGACCAACGTGATCGGCGTCGTCCGGGTCACCAACGCCATGCTGCCGCTGCTGCGCCGCTCGGCCGCGCCGCGGATCGTGAACATGTCCAGCAGCGTCGGCTCGCTCACCCGGCAGTCCGGTCCGGCCGACGACCTCGTGACGGGTCCGGTGGCCGTCGCCTACTCGCCGTCGAAGACGTTCCTCAACGGCGTGACCGTCCAGTACGCCCGGGAGCTGCGCGGCACCAACATCCTGATCAACGCCGCCTGCCCCGGTTTCGTGGCCACCGACCTCAACGGGTTCCGCGGGGTGCGTACCCCCGAGCAGGGCGCGGCGACCGCGATCCGGCTGGCGACGCTGCCCGACGACGGCCCGACCGGCGGCTTCTTCGAGGACGCCGGGGTGGTGCCCTGGTGAGCGGCGTCAGCCCGCAACGACCCGGTTGCGGCCCTGGTGCTTGGCGGCGTACAGGCGCTCATCGGCCAGGGCCTTCGCGGCCGGCAGGTCACCACCGGCCGGCACCACCGCGACGCCCAGGCTGATCGTCACGGACAGCCCGGGTTGCAGCAGCTCCCACGGGTAGCCGGCCACCTGGGCCCGGAGCAGCTCGCAGCGCGCCTGCGCGTCCGGCAGGCTCAGCCCGTCCAGCGCGATCAGGAACTCCTCGCCGCCGAACCGGGCGACCAGGTCGTTGTCGCGGACGTTGTCGCGTAGCACCGTGGCGATCTGCCGGAGCACCTCGTCGCCGACGAAGTGCCCGAAGCGGTCGTTGACCCCCTTGAACAGGTCGACGTCGGCGATCGCGACGCACAGCGGCCCGGCCGCGGCGGCCAGCTCCGGCAGCCGCAGCTCCGCGAAGCGCCGGTTGGGCAGGCCGGTGAGCGCGTCCTCGGACGCCTGGCGCTGCCAGCTCAGGTTGTCCGCCTCCAGCTCGGCGCTGCGGACCCGGTGCAGCTCCGCCTCGAGCCGGGCCTTCTCCGCCTCCAGCCGCGCGTTGTCGAGCTCGAAGTGGTGCACCGCCATCCGGGCCCGGGCGACGGCGACATGGTTGTGCGCCTCCCGCTCCAGGGCGTGGAACGAGCGGTAGTGGGCCAGCGCCGCGGCCGGGTCACCGACCTGCTCGTACGCGTCCGACAGCTCCCGGTGGATCTCCATGGCCATCGGCTTCTCGCCAGCCTCGACGGCCCGCTCCAACGCCTCCAGCAGCCCTTCGACCGCCGCCGCGCACTCGCCGCGCATCAGCCGTACGTGCGCCTGGTGCTGCAAGGCGGCCGACTCCAGCGACCGGTAGCCGTGGATGACGGCGATGGCCCGCGAGTCCTCGATCATCCGGGCCGCCCCGGCGAAGTCACCGGCCAGCGCCAGCAGCATCCCGTAGTTGTCCAGGCAGATCGACTCGCGGAACGGGTGCCGGGCGGCCCGGGCCAGCCCGAGCGCCTCGTCGACGTATCCCAGGGCGCCCCGCAGGGTCTGCTCGGCCCGGTCGTCCTCGCCGGCGGCCCGCAGCCGGTTGACCTCGTGGACGGCGTTGTCGCCGACGTTGTTGAGGATGCAGAACCGGGCCTCGGCGTCCATCCCGTCGGCCATGGTGAGTGCGCGCATCAGGTACTCGGTGCTCAGGTTGCGGTCGCCCATGCTGCCGTGCACGACGCCGGTCCGGTTGTGCACCCAGTAGAGCAGGTCGCGGTCGCCGAGCCGCTGGGCGATGTCGCGGCCGCGGGCCAGCACGTCGAGCGCCTCGTCGTGCATGCCGAGATCGTTGAGCGGCAGCGCCTCCAGGGTCAGGATCTCGCAGATGCCGGCCTCGTCACCGGTCGTCTCCAGCACCGCGACCGCTTCCCGGCAGGCGGTGACCGCGTCCTCCTGCTCACCGAGGCGCAGCAGCTGGGTGGCCAGCGAATGCAGCGCCCGGGCCTGACCGGCCGGATCAGCCGAGGCCTCGGCCAGCTTCGCGGCCTGCCGGGCCACCTCGGAACCGCTGCGGTAGTCACCGGCGAGCCGGTACTCCTCGGCCGTGTCGAGCAGGACGGCGACCTGGACGACCGCGGGTCCGGCCGGGCGTTGCTCCACGAGACTCGTGCCGGTCATACCGCGCCTCCTCCCGGTTCCGTGGCCACGGGAACCTCATCGCCGCGCCGGGGCCCGGCTTGAGCGATTCGGTACGCCGATCTGCCGCGGTACGCCTCGGCACGTTTCCGGGATTACTGCGGATCACCGCTTTCCTACTGTGAGTGGCACGCCCGGTCCGGGCGCTCGAACAGCCAGGAGGCCGAGCATGAAGCTCCACCCCACCGCCCTTGTAGTGGCCGCCACCGTCATGGCCGGGCTCACCGGTTGCGGTGCGATCGACGGCACGGCCGCTCCGACCACCAGCAGCGTCCCCGCCGGCATGGGCTCCCCGGAGAAAGCCGCCCCGGTTTCCGCTGCCAAGAAGAAGACGCCGAAGCACGAGAGCACCCCGAAGCACGAGAGCACTCCGACGCACGAGAGCACCCCGACGCACGCGCCCAAGCCGCACGGCCCGCGCATCGTCTCGTTCAAGGTGGTGCAGAAGCCGAAGTGCGCAGAGGGTACGGCGGTCTTCCGCGCCGAGGCCGTCCCGCTGATCATCAAGTGGAAGATCACCGGAGCCGACTCGGCCGCGCTGTCGGTGGACGACCCGACCGGTACGCCCGGCACGTACGGCCCCGTCGAGCTGCACGGCACGCAGGAGTTCACCTTCTCCTGCGGCGGCGCGGTCGGCTCGACGGAGACCCACACGTACGCGATCTACACGGTCGGCGGTGGCACCCAGAAGCACAAGACCCTCAAGGTCTCGGCCAAGGTGCTGGACAAGGGCAAGCTCTAACGGTTCGCGTACGGCTCGAAGGCCCCGCCCAGCGCCTGCCGCAGCACCGACTTCGGCCGGGCCCCCACGATGGTGTGCACGACCACGCCGTCGCGGAAGAACAGCAGCGTGGGCATGGACAGCACCCGGTAGGTCCGCATCGTGACGGGGTTCTCGTCCGCGTTGAGCTGGGCGATGACCACGCCGGGGAAGTCGCCGGCCAGTTCGGCCAGGGTACGGGCGACCGGCCCGCACGGCGGGCACCACTCGGCCCAGAAGTCCACCAGCACCGGCCGCGGGTTGCCGAGCACCAGCTCGGCGAAGGTGTCGTCGGTGACCTCGGTCAGCGAATCCGCAAGCATTGCTTCTCCCGTTCCTCGATGGCCTGGGCGAGCTGCCCGCGCAACCGGTCCCGGACGCCGGCGAGCTGGTCCAGATAGGTCTCGACCTCGGCGAGCTTGCGGCGCAGCACCGCCACGGAATCGGGGCAGACGTGCCCGGCGGCGTTGCCGGCCCGCAGGCAGGCGACGAACGGCCGGATGTCGTCGAGGCCGAACCCGACGGCCAGCAACGCCCGGATCTCGTGCACGACCCGCAGCTCGGCCTCGTCGTACCGGCGGTACCCGTTGGCGTCGCGCTGCGGCTCGACCAGCCCGTGCTGCTCGTAGTAGCGCAGCGTGCGGGCGCTCGTGCCGGCCCGTTCGGCCAGCTCCCCGATCAGCATCCGACTCACCTCGTTCGTTGGTCCGCACCGCACGCTAGGCCTTGCCACCGGCGTCAAGGCAAGTGTTTGCGCATCCGGACCAGCGGTACAGAGACGCCGCCCGAGGTCTCCGTCACGTGCTCGACAACGGTGAAGCCGGCCGCCTCGTACAGCGGGCGGCCGGCCAGGGTGCCCATCAGCTCCAGGGTGGTGAAGCCCTCGGCGGCGGCCGCGGCCTCGCACCGGTCCAGGATCAGCCGCCCGACGCCGCGACGGGTGAAGCCGGGACGGGTGTACATCGCCCGTACCTTGGCCGGCTCCCGGGCGGGATCCAGCAGCGCCGGATCCCGCCCGCCGGAGTGGTCGCCGCCGTAGAGGGTGGCCCGCCGGCTCCAGCCGCCGCAGCCGGCGAGCTGCCCGTCGGCCTCCACCACGAAGTACGTGCCGTCGTCGATGAGCTGGGTGTCGAGGCCCATGACGGCGTGGCTGGCGGCGATCTGCGCGGGATCGAGGAAGCCCCGTTGCAGTTCCTCGATCGCGGCTTCGATCAACGGCAGGAGCTGAGGCAGATCGGCGTGCGCGGCCACCCGGCTGGTCAAGGTCATGCGGCTCAGTCTGCCCGCGAGGTCACCAGGACGGCATCATCGCGGCCGGGTAGCGGGAGCCGGCCGCGCCGTGCGGCACGATCTCCTGGATCCGGGCCAGCTCGGCCGGGGTCAGCGTCACCTCGGCGGCGGCGATGTTCTCGGCCAGGCGCTGCGGGCTGCGGGTGCCCGGGATCGGCACCACGTCGTCACCCTGGGCCAGCAGCCAGGCCAGCGCGAGCTGGGTGACCCCCACCCCCTTGGCGGTGGCCAGCTCGGTGAGCGCCCGTACGGCGGCCACGTTCGCCTCGTAGTTGCCCGGCTGCCAGCGGTCGTCCCAGCGCCGCATGTCGTCCTCGGCGTAGCTGTCCGCCGGCCGCACGTCCCCGGTCAGGAAGCCCCGCCCCAGCGGCGAGTACGGCACGAAGCCGATCCCCAGCTCGCGCAACACCGGCAGCACGTCGGTCTCGACGGCCCGTTCGAACAATGAATACTCGGTCTGGAGCACCGACACGGGCTGGACGGCGTGGGCCCGCCGGATGACCTCGGGGCCGGCCTCGCTGAGCCCGAACCACCGCACTTTGCCCTCGCGGATCAGCTCGCCGACGGTGCCCGCGACGTCCTCGATCGGCACGGCCGGGTCGACCCGGTGCTGGTAGAGCACGTCGATGTGGTCCGTGCCGAGGTAGCGCAGGCTGTTCTCGGTCACCTCGCGGATGTGCGCGGGCCGGCTGTCCAGCGCGACGCCGTAGCGGGCCGGGTCGGTGAGGTCGAAACCGAACTTGGTGGCGATGACGATCTCGTCGCGGAAGCCCTGGACGGCCCGGCCCAGCAGGCGCTCACCGTCGCCCTGGCCGTACAGCTCGGCGGTGTCGAAGTGGGTGACGCCGAGCTCGTGCGCGCGGCGGATGGTCGCGATGCTGCTCTCGTCGTCGCCGGCGCCGTACGCGATGGTCATGCCCATGGTGCCCAGGCCGATGGCCGAGCTCGTCAGGCCCTGCCCGCCCAGCCTGCGGATCTCCAGCTTTGTCATGCCTCGACGCTAGGTCGGCCGGGGCCGGCCGGCATGGGCCGGCAACCGCATACTCTTGCCTGATCCGCTCACGGAAGGACGGCCGATGCTGGACGAGCTCGCCCGCGCTGTCACCGGCCACTGCCCGGGATTCTGGGTGGAGTCCGCGGTGCCCCGGCTCTCACTGGTGGCGGCCGACGAGGCACCCGCCGTCGTCGACATGATGTACACACCGATGCTCTGCTTCGTGGCCAGCGGCGCCAAGCGCGCCACCGCCGGTGACCACAGTGCGCTGGTCGAGGCCGGGCACATGTTCGTCAGCTCGCTGGAGTTGCCGGTCACCGCGACCTTCGAACGGCTGCCCTACCGCTCGGTGGTGCTGACGCTCGACGAGCAGGTGCTGGCGGATCTGCTGCTGGAGCTGGGGGAGGCGGCCAGGCTGCCGGAGCCGGATCCGGGCGGGGTGGTCAGCACGCCGATGGGCCCCGAACTCATCGACGCGGTGACCCGGTGGGTGCGCCTGCTGGACGCCCCGCGCGACATCGGGCCGCTGGCCGGCCGGATCGAGGGCGAGATCCTGTACCGCCTGCTCGGCGGCCCGCTCGGCCCGGTGCTGCGGCAGTTCGCGCTGGCCGACTCGCACGTGACCCAGGTGCGCCGGGTCGCCGGCTGGATCCGCGAGAACCACGCGAGCCCGCTGCGGGTCGAGGCCGTGGCCGCGATGGCCACCATGAGCACGGCGACCCTGCACCGGCATTTCCGCCGCGCGACCGGGATGAGCCCGCTGCAGTACCAGAAGGTCGTCCGCCTCCAGGAGGCCCGCCGCCTGCTGGTCGCCGGCGACACGACCGCGGCGATCGTCGGCGAACGGGTCGGCTACGCCAGCGCGACCCAGTTCAACCGCGAATACCGCCGGGCGTACGGCGTCCCGCCGGCCCAGGACGCCGTCCGCCTGCGTGCGCAACTGCTGCGAACCTCGGCGCGACGTCAGGCCCCTGCGGTGACGGCGGTCCAGAACGCGTCGGCGTAGGGCTCCGGCACCGGGGAGGTCATCTCGCGCTGGGTCAGCAGCACGTTGACCCGGCCACCGGCCAGGTCGGCGTAGGCCGCGGTGCCGAGCCCGCCGGTCCAGCCGTAACTGCCGGCGGCCGGCCCCGGCACCTCCCGGCCGGTGGCGACGGCCCCGCCGAATCCCCACCCCCACCCGTCCCAGAAGCCGGGCAGCCAGAGCGCCCCGGCCTTCTCGGCCGGGGTGAGCTGATCGGTGGTGAGCTGGGCTACCGACTCCTTGGACAGCACCGCGCCGCCGCCGTCGAGCAACATCCGGCCGAAGGCCAGGCAGTCGTCGACGGAGGAGACCAGCCCGGTGGCGCCGGAGACCCGCAGCGGCGG
>NZ_JBEZGQ010000218.1:0-3968 GCF_040650095.1 Actinoplanes sp. NPDC048791
GGGCTGCCACGTCGCCGGGGGCGCCGGCCGGGCGGCGGTGCTCGTCCCGCGTGCGGCCGGCCAGGTCGGCGGCGCGGGCCCGGACGCCGGACTGGTCCAGCTCGACCGCCAGCACCCGGCCGGCCCGCGCGCCGAGCTCGTAGAACGTGCCGATCCGGCCCCGGCGGCCGGTCTCCTTCAGGCCCGTGGCGTCCAGCAGGCCGCCCTCGACCAGGCGCCGGACGGCCTCGGAGACCGTGGGCCGGGAGTAGCCGGTCATGTCGGCCAGTTCGGCGCGGGTGGTGCGGCCCTGGCGGATCGTCTCGTCGAGCAGACGCCGGTCGGTGGCAGCCCGGAGCACCGTCTGCGGGAGTGCCCGGCTGACGTCGTTCACCGTCACCTCTTGTGATCTTCCGGCGGGATCTCCTACATTAGGACAAGGTTCTAGTTAGGTCACCTAATCAAATGGAGGTAGCGATGCACACCGCAGCGATGCACACCGCCCCGGACGACATCCCCCGCGCCATCCGTGAGACCAAGGCCGAGCTGCGCAAGCGGATCGGCGACGTCACCGGCGCCTTCGCGCGGGCCGAGGCCGCGGTGCGGGCCGAGGTCGCCGAGGTGGTCGCGCAGCGCGAGCGCGGCGAGCAGGTCTGGCCGGTGGTCCAGTTCGCCGACATCGCCGCCGGCACGGTGCCGGCCGACCTCGTCGAGGCGGTACGCCGCCGCGGCTGTGCCGTGGTCAAGGGCACCTTCGGCCGTGACCGCGCCGAGGGCTGGGACGCCGAGCTGGTGTCGTACCTGGACCGCAACGACTTCGCCGGCAAGTACCGCTACCTCGACGACGGCATCTTCGGCGGGCTGTCGGCGAGCAAGCCGTCGATCTTCCCCATCTACTGGTCACGCCCGCAGATGGAGGCCCGTCAGGACGACAACATGGTCGCCGTGCGCGGCTTCCTCAACTCCTTCTGGAAGCACGAGTCCGAGGGCCGGGTGTGGTTCGACCCGACCCGCGACACGGCGTACCCGGACCGGGTCCGGCGCCGCGAGCCCGGCACCGACTCCGCCGGGCTGTCCGCGCACACCGACTCCGGCTCGATCGAGCGCTGGCTGCTCCCGGCGTACCAGAACGTCTTCCGGCACGTCTTCGCCGGCAACCCCGAGGCGTACGACCCGTGGGACGGCGCCTACCGCACCGAGGTGCACGAGTACGAGTCCACGGTGATGTGCTCGGCGTTCCGGACGTTCCAGGGCTGGACGGCGTTGTCCGACATGGCGCCGACCGAGGGCGTGCTGCACGTCGTGCCGATCCCCTCGGCGATGGCCTACCTGCTGCTGCGGGCCCTGCAGGACGACGTGGCCGACGACGACCTGTGCGGGGCGGCCAACGGCCAGGCGTTGCCGATCAGCGAGCGCTGGCACCCGGCGCTGGTGCCCGCGCTCACCCCGATCCCCGCGGTCGAGCCGGGGGACACCGTCTGGTGGCACGGCGACATGATCCACTCCGTCGGCGCGGTGCGGGACCAGCAGGGCTGGGGCAACGTCATGTACATCCCGGCCAGCCCGCACTGTGAGAAGAACGCCGCTTACGCGGCCGAGTGCGGCCAGGCGTTCCTGCGGGGCGTCAGCCCGACCGACTTCGCCGCCGAGGACTACGAGGTCGACTGGGCCGGCCGCCCGACCGCCGACGAGCTCAGCCCGACCGGTCGCGCCCAGCTGGGCCTCTGAGCGAATACAGCCAGGCAAGCGCCGACCCGCCGGCGGGGTCAGTCGGGCAGGATCGGCACCGACGGATTCAGGTCGCGGCCCAGCGACGCCGCCCGGGTCACCGAGGACGAGCCGAACCTGTCCCGCACCGCGTCCAGCGCGGTGTCCAGGCTGTCCGCCACCGGCACGTCGAACGGCAGCTCCAGCTGCACCGCGCCGTCGCTGTCCAGGTTGCCGACCGCGACGCCGACCAGGGTCAGGCCGCGCTCGTCGATCAGTGGCCGGGCCTCGGTCAGCAGCTGGCGCGCCGTGGTCAGGATGGCGCTGGTCTGCATGGTCGCCTTGAGCAGGCTGCGGGAGCGGGTGGCCCGGGTGAAGTCGCCGAAGCGCAGCCGCAGGGTGATCGTGCGGCCGGCCCGGTGGGCCGAGCGCATCCGGCGGGTGACCCGGTCGACCAGTGCGGCCAGGGTCGCGTCGATCTCCTCGAACGGGCGCGGCCGGCGGCCCAGCGCGCACTGCGAGCCGATCGAGCCGCGCCGGTGGCCGGTGCGGACCCGGCGGGGGTCGCGGTTGTGGGCCAGCGCGTGCAGGTGCCGGCCGGCGTGTGCGCCGATCATGGTGACCAGGGCGGCCTCGCCGATGCGGGCCACGTGCCCGACGGTCAGGATGCGGTGCTCGCGCAGCTTGCCCGCGGTGACCGGGCCGACCCCCCAGAGGCGTTCGATCGGCAGCGGGTGCAGGAAGGCGAGTTCCTCGCCCGGGGGCACCACGAGCAGGCCGTCCGGTTTGCCGACGGCGCTGGCCACCTTGGCCAGGAACTTCGTCCGGGCCACGCCCACGGTGATCGGCAGGCCGACCCGGTCGCGGACCTCGGTGCGCAGCCGGGCGGCGATGCCGGCCGGGGTCCCGCTGATCCGGTGCAGGCCGCCGACCTCGAGGAACGCCTCGTCGATGGAGATGCCCTCGACGATCGGGGTGGTGTCGCGGAAGACCTCGAAGACGGCCTTGCTGGCCGCCGAGTACGCCGACATCCGCGGCGGGACCACGAGGGCGTGCGGGCACAGCGCGCGGGCCTGGGCGATGCCCATCGGGGTGCGGACGCCGTACGCCTTGGCCTCGTAGCTCGCCGCCAGCACGACGCCGCCGCCGACCAGGACCGGGCGGCCCCGCAGGGCGGGGTCGTCCCGCTGCTCGACCGACGCGTAGAACGAGTCGAGGTCGGCGTGCAGGATGGTCGCCTGGTCGGACACCGCGTCATCTTCGCACACCTGTTCGAATTCGGCGACGCGCGAGGATGAGGGCATGACGACGCGACCGCCGCTGGCCGAGAAGCTTGATCTGCAACCCCACCCCGAGGGTGGCTGGTACCGCGAGACCTTCCGGTCCGCGGTCACCATCCGGCCCGACGGGTACGCGGGCCCGCGCGCCGCCGCCACCGGCATCTACTTCCTGCTCCAGCCGGGCGAATCCTCCGCGTGGCACGTGGTGGCGTCCGACGAGCTGTGGTTCCTGCACTCGGGCTCGCTGGAGCTGCGCTACGGCGGCGCCGGCGCCGACCCGGTCGAGGGTGGCGAGACGGTGGTGCTCACCGCCGAGAATCCGCAGGCGCTGGTGCCCGCCGGGGTGTGGCAGAGCGCTTATCCGGCCGGTGCCGAGCCCGTGCTGGTGAGCTGCGTGGTGTCGCCGGGCTTCGACTTCGCGGACTTCCGGCTGGCCTAGTGTCGCAGCTCACGGGCTGTTCAGGAAGTACCAGGGGGGGCACCCCAGTTATCCAGGTTGAGTGGAACACGCTCAACCTTGAACCGGAGGAACCTCCCATGGTGCTGCGTACCGATTTCGACCGCCTGACCACCCGCGTCTTCGACTCCGCCACCCGTAGCGCCGGCGCCCGCCTGGACGCCTACCGCGAGGGTGACTCCTTCTACATCGACATCGATCTGCCCGGCGTCGACCCGGCCGGCATCGACATCACCGTGGACCGCAAGGTGCTCACCGTGCGCGCCCAGCGCAAGCGGGCCGAGCGCGACGGCGTGCAGTACGTCGTGACCGAGCGCCCGATGGGTCCGGTCAGCCGGCAGGTCTTCCTGTCCGACTCGCTGGACACCGACCGGCTTGACGCCCGCTACGAAAACGGCGTGCTGACCCTGAGCATCCCGGTGACCGAGAAGGCCAAGCCGCGCAAGTTCGAGGTGGCCGCCGCCTGACGTTCAGGTGTTTCTCCCGGGGCCGCGCGCCCAACGAGGCGCGCGGCCCCGGCGTGTGAGTGGGCGAACGCGTAATAG
>NZ_JBEZGQ010000218.1:3978-10471 GCF_040650095.1 Actinoplanes sp. NPDC048791
CCCTCCGTCCGCGCCGGCTTAAGTGCGGTGGGCCCGCTCGTGGCGTTTTTTGTCCTCCCGGGGGCCCGGGCGCAGGAGCTCCCCCCCCGCCCCCGGCGTGTCAGTGGGCGAACGCGAAATAGTTCAGGTTGACGAACTCGGCGGCGTCGCCACGGGCGAAGGTGAGGAACACGGTGTGCCGCCCGGTGGTGGGCTCGATGTCCGCGCTGCGGGACTGCCACTCCTGCCAGCCGCCGGTGTCCTCGACCGGCACCGCGCCGACCGGGGCGTTGCCGGGGCTGTCCAGGCGGAGTTCGATCCGGCCACCGCCGCCGTCCACGTCGGAGGCCAGCCGGACGGCGACCTTGGTGGCCGGCTCGGCGCCGAACTCCACGTCGTCGAAGCGCAGCCAGTCGCCGTTGCTGATCCAGCCGATGTTCTGCCCGCCGCCCTCGTCCTCGGTCTCCTGGAACTGGGTGCCCTGCTGGCCGGCGGCCGTCTCGGCCTGGATCACCGCATAGGCGTCCACGCCGCCGGGCGCCGGGGTGCTCGGCGAGGGTGACGGCTCCGCCGAAGGGGCGGCCGGCTCCGAGGGGGACGACGCCACCGACGGCGGGGCGGCGACCGCGGCGGCGGCCGGGGTGTCCGATCCGCCCTGGAGGCGCCCGATCAGGTAACCGAGCAGGACGAGGGCCAGTCCGGCCGCGGCGAGCGCGAGCCGGTTACGGGTGACCCGCGACCGGGAGTGATAGACGCCGGGCGGCGGGGAGGCTGGAGTAGTCATCGGCTCAGCAGGATAACGCAGCGGCCGGCTTTTTCGAAAAGTGTCGACCATGGACGCTGAGCTGCGGCAACGGCCCGAAGTGCCGGTCGGTGGGGGCTGTGCTATCGGCGGGGACATCGGCCGGCGTCATCGGTTGACATCTCCGGGAGGCCGTACCAAGCTCGGTGAGAGCGCTCTCAGCGATAGCGGAGCGTAATGGCCGGGACGCACCCCCCTTCCCTGTCCGCCCCCGAAGCGGCCCGGCCGACGCCGGATCCCTCCCGCGCGGATGTCCTCTCGCCGGGCCGGTGTCATCCGGGGGCCGACAGTTAGGTGCTCATGCGTCTCAACCGCAGATCTCTGCTCGGGCTCGTCGTCGCGGCGGTCGCCATCCCCGCCGCCGTCGCGGTGATCCCCACCGCTCAGGCCGCCACCGGCCCCGACCTGCTCCCGCTCACCGTCACCAACAACTCCGGCCGCGGCGAAGCCACCCACCTGTACGTGCTGGGTGTCAGCGGCGGCAAACTCGGCTACGTCACCGAGGCCGGCACCTTCACCCCGTGGACCGGCGGGGCCAACCCGCCCGCCCCGGCGCCCGACGTGTCGATCGACGGCCCGGCCAACGGGGCCAGCAAGACGATCCCGGTGCCGAAGGGCCTCTCCGGCCGGATGTACATGTCGTTCGGCGACAAGCTCGACTTCAAGATCAGCCAGGACGGCGGTCTCGTGCAGCCCGCGCCGTGGGCGGCCGGCGACCCCAACAGCGACATCCTGTTCGACTGGAGCGAGTTCACCTACAACGACTCCGGCATCTGGCTCAACAGCTCGCAGGTCGACATGTTCGCCGTGCCGCACGCGGTCAGCGCCACCGGCTCCGACGGCACCACCGCGGTGACGGGCCAGCTCAAGCCCGGCGGGCGCAACGCCGTCATCGACGCCATGAAGGCCGACGCGTCGTTCAGCGGTCTCGTCCGGACCCGCGCCGACGGCACTGTGCTGCGCGTGCTGGCCCCGGGCAAGGGCGCCGACGGCGGTGACTTCGACCCTGACTACCTGGCGTCCTACATCGACAAGGCCTGGGCCGCGTACGAGAACACCGACCTCACCGTGAAGCCGTTCGCCGACCAGCCCGACAAGATCTTCAAGGGCCGGACCAGCGGCGACGTCATGGCCTTCACCGACGCCACCGGCGCGCAGGTCGCGACGTTCACCAAGCCCACCACGGCCGACGTCTGGGGCTGCGACGGCAACCTCGGCGCCCCGAACGACCTCGTCGTCGGCCCGATCGCGCGCAGCCTCTGCGCGGCGCTGCAGCGGACCACGCTGGGCACCCAGGCCGTCGAGCCGAGCACCGACCCGTCGACGTTCTACCGCAACGAGCCGACCAACCTCTACAACAAGGTGATCCACGAGCAGATGGTCGACGGCAAGGCGTACGCGTTCGCCTTCGACGACGTGGCCAACCAGGAGTCGCTGGTGCACAGCGGCGACCCGACCGCGATCGGCATCACGCTGACGCCGTTCGAGTAGGACCGTCCGGTACGGCGCGCCGTCGCTCAGATCTTCGGGATGAGCACCTGAGCGACGGCCGTCGCCTCGGCCAGATTCTCCTCGTCGCTGTCGCCGCGGCTGTAGACGTCGATCGAGACCGTGCCGTAGAGCACGTAGAGGTGGCCGGCCAGCTGGAAGGCCCGCTCACCGATGTCGTTCACCGGCGTCGCGTCGGCGATCTTGACGGTGAAGTCCTGCTCGGTGGTCCGGCCCAGGAAGACGGCCAGCTGCCCGCCGGACTGCTGCCACTGGCAGAAGCGGTTGCTGTCGCCGGGCGGCAGCCCGTCCTCGTCGATCTGGGTGATCTCCCGGCCGGTGAGCTCGGTGACCTGCTTCTTGCTGAGCAGCGTGCACGGGTCGGGGATGTCACCGGCGTCCTTGACCGAGTCGCCGAGTCCACTGGCGGCAGACGGTGCAGGGGCGGCCGCCGGCGTAGCCGTCGAGGATTGATTCACCACTCCACAGCCCGTCAGGGCGAGGCAGGCGGCGAGGGCGGCGAACGGCCGGCAGTGGTTCATGCGCCCAGGTTGCCGGGTCGTGCCACGCCGCGGGAAGAGCCATGGCACGGAGGCGGAAGAACTTCAGCCGTTAGGGGCGAGGGCGGACAGGATCTCCTCGGCCCGTTCCCCGGCGGCCCGCGGGTCGCCGTCCGGTGAACCGATGAACGGATCCCAGTTGAGGTCGTAGAACAGCTCGGTGACGCCGGCCTCGGCGTAGAGCTGGGCGCCGCCCCGGATCTGCTCCCAGGTGCCCGACAGTGGCACGCCGTCCTCGCGCAGCCCGGCCTTGACCACGCCGCGCACGACGATCCGGAGGGTGTCCGGGTCGCGGCCCGACTCCTCGGCCGCCCGCCGCACGATCTGCGCTCCCCGCGCGATGTCCTCGAGGCTGGCCCGGCTGCTGCTGACCCAGCCCGCGGCGATCCGCCCGGCGCGCCGCAACGCGACATCCGCCGTGCCGCCCAGCAGGATCGGCGGGCCCCCGGGCTGCACCGGCGCGGGAGCCATGACGCTCGGCGGCACGGTGTAGAACTCCCCGTCGAAGGCGACGTGCTCACCGGTGAACAGGGCCCGCAGTACGCGCAGATACTCCTCCGTGCGGCGGCCGCGGGGGTTCGGGTCCGAGCCCGTCGCCGCGAACTCCACCTCGGACCAGCCGGTGCCCAGACCCAGATCGAAACGGCCGCCGGAGAGCACGTCCAGGGTGCTCGCCTGCTTGGCGAGGTAGGTGGGGGAGAGGTAGGGCAGGTTGATGACGGCGACCCCGAGCCGGATGTCGGTGGTGCGGGCGGCCGCGTAGGTCAGCGCCAGCAGCGGATCGAGCACGCTGCGGTAGACCGGCTGCAGATTCTGCTCGTCACCGGCCAGCAGCCGCTGGAACGACCACAGCCCGTGGTAGCCGAGCTCCTCGGCGCGCATCGCGAACCCGGTCAGGGACAGGGGATCCGCCCACACGCCGGAGACCGGGCATCCGCAGCTGATCAACATGCGGTTCACCGTACTGCCCGCCGATCGGGCGGGCTACCGGGCCGGACGGTGGCCGCGGGGCACAATGTCGGCACAGGCTTCTCCTACGGTCGGAAAGGGTCGCCGGATGCCGCTGACTCTCGTGGAGATGAACCCGGACGACTTCGTGCGCCGCCGTGCGCTGCTGGTGGCGAGCTACGCGCAGGCGATCACCACGGCGCGGGCGCTGACTCCCGCGCAGGCGCGGGCCGAGGCCGAGCGGGACGTCGCCGAGCGGCTGCCGCGCGGTCCGGCGACCCGCGGCCAGCTGCTGCGCAAGGCTCTGCTGAACGGCACCGAGGTCGGCTGGATCTGGCTGTCGCTGCCCGGCACGACCGTGCCGGACCTCGCCTGGATCAACGACATCGAGGTCGATCCGCCGTTCCGGTCCCGGGGGTACGCCGGCACGATCATCACCGCCGCCGAGGTGGAGCTCGTCGCCCGCCGCGTGCCGGCGATCGGCCTGAACGTCTTCGGTGACAACAACACAGCCCGTCGCCTCTACGAGCGGCTCGGCTTCGAGGTGACCGCGGAGCAGCGCTCCCGCTCGCTGGCCGAGGTGCCGGTGGCCGAGGGGATCGAGCTCGTGCCGATGACCGACTACCGGAGCCGGATCGAGGCGTTGTTCGCCGACTACGCCCAGGATCTGGTGCACGAGCGGGGCCTGTGGCACGGCGAGGCCGAGGACCGGGCCGCCCGCAAGCTGGCCGAGCTGCTCCCCGACGGGGCGCGGACCCCGGGGATGCTCCTGCGCACGGTGGTGGCGCGGGGCGTACCGGTCGGCTGGGTCTGGGCCGGTCTGCCGGCGCCGCCGCGGGTCGCCCTGGGCTGGCTGCACAACATCGAGATCGACGAGCCCTACCGCCGCCGGGGTCACGGCCGGGCGGCCATCGCCGCGGTCGAGGCCGAGCTGGCGCGGCGGGGTGTCGCCACGATGGGTCTCAACGTGCACGGGGCCAACACCGGGGCCCGCCGGCTCTACGACCGGCTGGGCTATCGGCTGCTGGCCCAGCAGTTGGCCAAGCACCTACCGGCCCGGTGACCCGAGGGGCAGCCGTCAGTTGCTGTAGATCCGGGTCGGGCTGATCAGCACGGCGGTGCGCCGCTGCTCGGCCATGACCCGGTCGTACTCGGCCCAGTCGTCGTGGGAGCCGCCCGCCGCGGTGAAGATCTCGCGCAGCAGCAGGCGCAGCCGGTCGGCGTCCAGCCACGGCTTGGGATCGTCCGGGCCGGCCAGCTCGGCGTGGCCCTCGACCGTGGCCCACTGCCAGCCGCTGCGGAACGCCGTCGTGATCTGGGGCCGGGCCCGCAGGTTGGCCAGCTTGACCCGGCCGTACGTGACGAACGCCAGCACCTGCTCGCCGGTCCCGGGATGCGCCACGACGCCGGCGTTGACCAGCGAGGACTGGATCGTCTGGTCGGCGCGCAGGGTGGAGACGATGGCCAGGCCGCTCTCGTTCGCGGCCAGGCTCCACGCCTCGGACAGGGTTGTCACCGTTCGGCCTCCGCCTTGTCGAGGAAGTCCTGCATCCAGGCGATGCGGTGCGGGCTCAGGCCGGCCTCGCGGCCCTGGGCGACCGCTTCCCGGACGTGGGCCAGCCCCTGCTCGCGCAGGCCGTCGGCCAGCTCGGCGATGCCCAGCGCCATCGTGCCGCCCGGGATCCAGCGCGGGTCGCCGAGCTCGGCGCGCAGCTCGTGCGAGATGCGCAGGTGCTCCAGCGCCTTGTCCGACTGCAGATCGGACGCCGCGTAGTAGAAGCCGACGTGGCGGTGCACCTCGGAGCGCAGCAGCAGGTCGCCGTACCGGTCGGCCAGGTCGAGGGCCTCCCAGTAGTACGGCATGGCGGCCTCCCAGTCCTGGCGCAGCACCTGGTGGACCAGCCCGACGCCGAACAGCGACTCAGCCGTGCCGGCCGGGTCGCCGAGGTCCCGCCGGATCTCCAGGGCCTGCTGGAAGAGGGCTTCCTCACCCTCGCTGTCGGCCTTGCCGAGATCCTCGTCCTCCAGCGCCCGGAAGTGCATGAGCATCGCCTGCCGGTCCAGCACCGCGGCCTCGAGGGCCCGGTCGCCGTCGGCCCGGGCCTGGGTCAGCAGCTCCTCGAAGGTCCGCTCGGCCGCCGCGTAGTCCCCGGTCCGGAACGCGGCCTCGACCATCGCCTCGTTGCCGGCCGCCAGTGTGTCCCCCGTTGTCCCCATCCTTCGCAGGCTACCGGCGGATCGGCGCCCAGGCTGTCCGCCCGCGCGTTTGCTTGCCCCGGCCTGCTCGAATCAAGGGCGTGACCGAGGACATCGAAACCCGCCTGACCGCACTCGCCGGACTGGTCCGCGAGGCCGAGCTGCTCCGCGCCCGGCGGGCCGAGCTGGATCAGCGTCTCACCGAGCAGGCGGCCACCCTGGCTGAGCTGCGCGCGCAGTGGGCCGGGGAGGTCCGCGACGTCGAGCGCCTCGAGGGCGTCTCGCTGTCCCGGGTGCTGGTGGCCCTGCGCGGCGCGCACGCCGAGGAACTGTCCCGTGAGCAGGCCGAGGCTGGAGCGGCGCGCTACCGGGTCGCCGAGGGCGAGAGCCGGCTCGCCGCACTCCGGGCCGAGCGGGCGGCTGTCGACGCGCGGCTGGCCGAGTTGGCCGACCTGCCGGCCCGCTTCGCAAGAGCGGTCGACGACAAGGAGAGCCACCTGCGCCGGACCGGTGGCCCGCA
>NZ_JBEZGQ010000219.1:0-10469 GCF_040650095.1 Actinoplanes sp. NPDC048791
CGCCATGACCGGCAGCTTCGCCGGCTACGCGGCGACGGTCGACGCCGGGGACTACGCCGGCGAGGGTCAGAGCCTGCGGTTCACCGAGGCAGCCCTGGCCGCCCTGCTGCGCGCGAGCACCGGCCAGGGCGTCTCCACCGAGCTGCTGCAACCCGTGCACGACCTCGTCCGCCGGCAGATCACCGCCGGTCACGGCGATCTCGACACCGCCCGGATCTTCGAAGAGCTGAGGACCACCCGATGAGCCACGAACCTGTCACTGTGATCGGCCTCGGCCCGATGGGCCGGGCCATGGCCGGCGTCCTGCTGCGCGGCGGCCACCCGGTCACCGTGTGGAACCGTACGCCCGCACGCGCCGACGGCCTGGTCGAAGCCGGTGCCACCCGGGCGGCCACCCCGGCGGAGGCGGTGTCCGCGAGCCCGCTCACCATCCTCAGCCTCACCGACTACGAGGCGATGTACCAGATCCTGGGCCGCGACCCGGACTTCCTGACCGGCCGTGACCTCGTCAACCTCAGCTCCGACACGCCCGACGCGTCCCGGGCGGCCGCGACCTGGGCGGCCGGCCACGGCGCGCACTTCGTCACCGGCGGCGTCATGGTGCCACCCCCGGTGGTCGGCAGGCCCGGCGCGTACGTCTACTACAGCGGCCCCGGCGAGATCCTCGCCGCCCACGAACCGGCACTGCGGTTGATCGGCGATCCGCGTCACCTCGGCGCCGACCCGGGGCTGGCCCAGCTGTTCTACCAGGCCCAGCTGAACGTCTTCCTCACCACGTTGTCCGGCCTGCTGCACTCCACCGCCATGGTGACCGCGGCCGGCGTACCGGCGGCCGATTTCCTGCTCGACGCGATGAAGATGCTCACCGACGTCCCGGCGATGGTCGGCAGCGGCGCCGAGCTGGCGGCCCGGATCGCGGCCGGGCACCACCCGGGTGACCTCAGCACCGTTCTGATGATGGGGGCCACGGCCGAGCACGTGCTGCGTACCAGTGAGAAGGCCGGCATCGACCGCGAGCTGCCGGCGGCCGTCAGGTCGCACTACGACCGGGCTGTCGCCGCCGGTCACGGCACCGACGGCTGGACCGCCCTCTACGAAGTGATCAAAGCCTGATTCTTACAAAACCGGTTCAGTTGTCAGGTGTGGGAAAGCCGAATGGGGGGCAACAATGGATGCATGTCTATGGACAGCGAAGATCCGGTTGCCTGCCCCGCCCGTATCACCCTTGACGCGGCACAGCTCGCCTTCTTCGGTGAGCTCCCGGTGCCGGCGCCGAGCGTGCAGTCCGAGCTCGGCTGTGAGCTCGAACGAGGTCATCCGGGCTCCCATGCCGCTCTCGGCCAGCAGGTCGAGGAGACGATGTGGTGGGTTCAGTGGACGCTGAGCGCGTCCGAGATCAACCCGTACACCTGGTGCCCGGTGCGCCAGGACCCGGTCGCGGAGAGCCGCGACGACCTGGATTGCACCCTGTTCGTCGGGCACCCCGGTGGGCATTCGTCTCTCAAGCACGGCTGGCGAAGCAACGAAGCGGCCTGAAACGGTTCAGTGCTATCCGGGCGCGCCGGTCCACGGGGCGTGACGGGCCGGTCCCGGTCAACCGCAGGCAGTGCCCTCACATGTCCGCAATTTCTCCAAGGCGGCGTGCAGCCCGGTGGCGCGGTCCGCGGGCAGCTTCGCGGCGGTGTTGGCGAGTTCGTCCGGGTCACTGGTCCGGTCGTAGAACTCCACCGCGCCGCCCTCGTACTCGACGTAGGTGAAGTCCGGCCCGCGCAGCGCGGAATAGGTCGGCGGAGTCCCGCTGGCCCGGGTCTGCTTGTCCGGGTCGTCGGCCGCCTCGCCGGGGCCGTGGTGCTCGATCAGACCGGTCTCCCGCCAGCCCGCTCCGTGGCCTTCCCGCAGCAGGGCGACCAGGCTGCGGCCGTCCACGGCCGGGTCGGGTGTCACGCCACCGAGCTGCTCGAACGTCGGGCGCAGGTCGGTGTTCTGCACCGCCGCGTCCACCGTGGCGCCGCCGCGAACGCCGGGCCCGGCCATGACAAGTGGCACGTGCACGTCGTGGTCGAAGGCGGTCTGCTTGCCCGCCGCCAGCCGGTGCTCGCCCAGGTGGAAGCCGTTGTCCGAGGTGAAGACCACCACCGTGCGGTCGGCTGCCCCGCTCTCCTCCAGCGTCTGCCGCAGGTGCCCGATCATCCGGTCGATCGACTGCACCGACTGCGCCCGCTTGCGGTACGCCGTGTCGATGGCGGTGATCTGCTTGGCGGTCAGCTGCTCCTGGCCGGCCAACCAGGCGGGCGCATCCGTGGGGAGCCTGTCGAAGGACGGCCCGCGCGGCGCCTTCAGCCCGGGAAACGCTTGCTCGTCCTGCGGTGCCGGGGTGTACGGCCCGTGCGGTGTGAAGGTGGAAACCTCCAGCAGGAACGGATCGCCGGCCTTCGCCGATGCGGTGATGAACGCAGTCGCCTTGTTCTCGATGACAGTCGTCAGGTAATCCCCGGGGGCCTTGCCGTAGTGCTTGACCGTGCCGTTCTCGTTGAGGTTGTAGTCGTATTCGTTGTAGCCGCCCCCGGCCACGTCCCACTCTGTCCAACCGGGGCGCACGCCGTGTTCGGCGGGCTGGTAGCCGTTGAGATACTTGCCCATCATCGCGGTCCGGTAGCCGTGCCCGCGCAGGGTGGTGGCGAAGGTGTCCCGCTCCTGCTGCTGGAAGACGTGGAATCCGCCGTCGTCGCCGCTGTTGGTGAAGACGCCGGTGTTGTGCGGGAACCGGCCGGTCAGAATCGACGCCCGGGACGGGCAGCACAGCGAGTCCGTCACGGTGTATTGCGAGAATGTCGTGCCGTCCCGGGCCAACGCCCGCACGTTCGGCATGTACTGCACCAGATCTGCCGAGAGGTCGTCGGTGAGGATGAACACGACGTTGGTCGGACCCGCGGCAGCGCCCGGCGCGGCTGCGGGACCCGTGCAGGCCGCGGCGGTCATGCCCAGCAGCAGCGTCACCGCGGCGAGCGCCGGCCCCTTGCGGAACAGTGAATTCATCGTCCGGACGTTAGGCGGCGATCGATCGACAACGATCAGCGCGACGTACGGGATCGGTAAAGCCGGACCACCTGCGGCCGTCGCTTGGGCGTACGGGCAGCATCTGTCGTCTTTCCGGGCACTTTCGGCCAATTCTGAACCAGGACCGGTTCAACCGAGTACTCACATGGGAGCGATCCCAGATGGAGGCCCGGGGACGTCCACCTGATCCGCGGGCACGCAGGAACTGCCATGAATGAGGTCTCGTGGGGCGTAAACCGAGGTCCATCCGTTCCAAGATCATCCTGGTGCTGCTGGTACCCGTCGCGGCGTTGACCGCGCTGTGGATCCTGGATGTCAACGCGTCGTTCGCCGACGCGGCGGCGCTGCGGAACACCAACCACACCCAGGACAACGTCAGCCAGCCGTGCGACACGATGGTGGCGGCGCTGCAGGCCGAGCGCAGCATGTCCGTCGAGATCCTGGCGGCGGCCGGTGGAGACATCGCCGCGCTGCGCGTCCAACGGGCGGCGACCGACGCGGCCGTCGCCGAGTTCCGCGACCTTTCCCGGCACTTCCGGGGCAGCGGCATCTCGGCCGACATCACCCGGGCCCGGATCGCCGACATGCTCGCCGCCCGCGACTCCCTGACCCTGCTGCGCACCCAGGTGGACGCCGGAAGCATCACCCGGGCCGTGGCCGTGACCGGTTACAACGCCATCATCAGCTACGCCTTCAGCGTCTCCACCGCGGCTGCCGTCTCCAGCGATCCGCTGGTGGAACGGGTCATGCGCACCTCGGTCGCCATGCGCCGCACCGGCGAGCTGTTCCATCAGGCGGACGCCCTGCTGACCGGCGTGACGTCGGCGGGCCGGTTCGACGCCGGGGAACGTCGGCAGCTGACCGAGATCGTCGGGGCGTTGCGCTTCCAGATCCCGGTCGCCGGCTCCACGCTGCCGGCGCCGGACCAGGCCGCCTTCAAGAGCATGCTCAGTGGCCCCAACTTCGTGGCGCTGCGGGCGGCCGAGGATCGCATCCTCCGGGACGAGGGCTTCGGCGGACCGGTGTCGACCACCCGGGCCGAGTGGAAGGCGACCTTCATCCCGGCTGTCCGTCAGTTCTACGACTTCCTGGCCACCGGCTACGGCAAGGCCGCGGAGTTCGCCGACGCGGAACGCGACCGGATCATGTTCCGGTTCGGCATCTCCGGCATGCTGGGCCTGATCGCCATCCTGGCGTCGCTGCTCCTGTCGATCCGCATCGGCGGTTCCGTCGTACGGCGGCTGTCGGTCCTGCGCACAGCGGCCAACGAGCTGGCCCATCGCAGACTGCCCGACATGGTCGTGCGGCTGCGGGCGGGCGAGCAGATCGACACGGACGGCGACCCGCTGCGCCTGTCCCTGGGCGACGACGAGATCGCCGACGTCGGAGCCGCACTGAGCGAGGTGCAGCAGAGCGCGATCGACTCCGCGGCCGGCGAGGCCGCGCTGCGCTACGACATGAACAAGGCCCTGGTCAACATCGCCCGCCGCAACCAGACGCTGGTGGACCGGCAGCTCCAGGCCCTCGCCCAGACGCCGGCCGGGGACGCCACCGCAGAACGCGCGACGGCCCGGGCCGAGCAGCTGGCCGTCCAGATGCGCCGGCACGCCGAACACCTCGTGATTCTCGCGGGCTCCGCGCGCAGCCGGCGCGGATTCGGCCCGGAGCCGCTGGCCCGGGTCATCACCCGGGCGGCGGGCGAGGTGGAACACGCGGAACGGATCGAGATCGGCCCGCTGACGGACGCGGAAGTGCCGGAGCCGGCCGTGACCGACCTCGGGCATCTGCTCGCCGAGCTGCTGGAGAACGGTACGACGTTCTCGCCGCCGGACACGCCGGTACGGGTGTCGGCCCAACGGGTCCCGGACGGCGTCACGATCGAGATCGAGGACCAGGGCCTGGGGATGTCCCGGTCCGTCCTGGACGAGACCAATCGCCGGCTGGCCGAGCCGCAGGAGTTCGACCCGGCCAAGAGCGCGCGGCTCGGCCTCTTCGTCGTCGGGTTCCTGGCCGCTCAGTGGGGGATCGGTGTGGTGCTCCGGCCGTCACCGCACCGCGGCGTCATCGCGACGGTGACGCTTCCGTCCGAGCTGGCCGTCCAGGTGGCCGCACCGGTCACAGCGCCGGGCGGGGGAGCCCGCCGCTCCAATGCGTCCAAGCTGGTGGGCATGGTCGCGCAGGGCCGCCGAGGAACACCCGAGCCGGGCGCGGTGCCCCGGCACGCCGTGGAGGACGCGCAAGGCCGCTGACCGCGGGCAGGTCGGCGGCGACACGCGCCACCGCAGCGGCGCGGCCGGTCAGCGGTTGAGGCCGGCGCGGTGGGCGAGGATGGCGGCCTGGACGCGGTTGGTGAGCTCGAGCTTGGTGAGGATCCGGCTGATGTGGGTCTTGACGGTGGCTTCGCTGAGGTGGAGCCGCCGGGCGATGTCGGCGTTGGTCAGCCCGTCGGCGAGAGCTTGCAGGACTTCGCGTTCCTTGAGAGTGAGGGCAAGCAGCCGCTGTTGAGCCTCGGCCTGGGCCGGCTCGGTGGTGCCGGGTTCGCTGTCGCGGGCGAAGGTGTCGAGCAGGCGCCGGGTGATGCGGGGGGAGAGCATGGCGTCGCCGGCATGGGCGGCCCGCACCGCGGCGATCATCTCCTCGCCGGTGGCATCCTTGAGCAGAAATCCGACGGCGCCGTTGCGCAGGGCGGTGCGCACGTACTCGTCGAGGTCGAAGGTGGTCAGGACGACGACCTTCGGCGGGTGCGGCAGCCGGCCGAGTGCCGTGGTGGCGCTGAGCCCGTCGGTGCCGGGCATGCGGATGTCGACCAGGGCCACGTCCGGGTGGTGCCGGCGGGCCTGGTCGACGGCGTCGGTGCCGTCGGGGGCCTCGGCGACGACGCTGATGTCGTCGGCAGCCTGCAGGATCGTGCGCAGCATGGCCCGGACCATCCACTCGTCGTCGACGACGAGAACCCGGATCATCGGATCTCTTGCGGGGCGACGGGCATCGTGGCGGTGAGTTCGTACCCGCCGTCGCGGGTAGGACCGGCGGTCAGGTGTCCGCCGACGAGGTGGACACGTTCGCGCAGCCCGACCAGCCCGTGCCCACCGGGTGGTAGGGCCGGCGCAGCGGCGTGGACGGTGGGTTCATTGTGGATGGTGACGCGCAGCGTGCCGGGGTCGTACCGGATGTGGATCCGGGTGGCAGCAGCGCCGGCGTGTTTGTGCACGTTGGTGAGCGCTTCCTGGACCACCCGGTAGCCGGCCTGTTCGACCATGGACGGTAGGGCGCGGGGTTGCCCGTCCCACTCGACGGTGACGGGAGTGCCGGCTGCCCGGGATTGTTCGGCCAGGCGGGGTACGTCGGCCAGGGTCGGCTGGGGCGCCAGCGGTGCGACGGGTTCCCCGGTGCGCAGCACCCCCACGAGGTCGCGGAGCTCGTCGAGGGCGTCCCGGCCGATCGAGCGGATGCGGCGGGCGAGCACCGGGCGTTCGGCGTCGGCGGCCACCTCCAGCGCGGTGGCGTGCAGCACCATCAGGCTGACCCGGTGGGCGACCACGTCGTGCATGTCGTGGGCGATCCGGGCGCGTTCCTCGGCGCGGGCGTGCTCGGCGAGCAGGTGTCGTTCACGCTCGGCTCGGTCGGCCCGCTCACGCAGGCTGGTCACCAGGTCGCGCCGGGCCGTCGCCCACAGCCCGAGCAGGGTGGGGGCCAGGCACACGGCGATGCTGAGCGGGATGATCGAGTCGAGTCCCTGCCGCCGGAACGGCACCGCGACCGCGATGGTCACGCCGGCGGTGACGGCCGCGACGACACGCCGGGACCGTTGGTGGGCACCCAGGCCGTACTGGCCGACGATCACGGCGGGATAGGCCGCAGCGACCACCCACGCCACCATGGCGGTGGCCGCCGGCAGCAGCGGCCGGTGGCGCCGGCAGAGGGTTGCGGCGCCGATCAGCACGCCGAGTCCGATGGTGACCGGCGGCGGCGGATGCCAGGGCAGGTACGGCGAGCCGCCGAACACAGTGGAGTCCATCGCCGGCCCGGCGGTGCTGACCGCGCAGACCGCGGCGAGCAGGACGTCGACGGCTCGGTCGCGCCGCGGCAGGGACCGGCCGAGCCACGCCGACCAGGCCACTGCCGCGGTGCTCATGGGCCCGAGTCTAGGCAGCCGGCCGGTCCGGGGAGTCGTCCGAAGGAGGTATGCCGGCGCCGGTGGCCGCCATCCTTCGACGGACCCGGCGACGACTTTTCCCCGACGCGGCGGTGCCCGGCTGCTCCCTAGCGTGGTGCCGACCACCGCCCGTACGAGTCAGGGAGCCAGCGATGCCGACCGGAGCACAACCCGATCGCCGGTCGCGCCTCGCGCGGGCGCTACTGGCCGCCTACGGTGGCTACGCGATGGTGGCAGTGATCCTGCTGCCGATGACCGCCGGTGACGGCTTGCTGGTCAACGCGGCCGTCGTCGTCTCGGCGCTGGGCGGAGTGGCCAGCCTGGCATTGAGCCTGCGTTTCGGCCGCCCGCCCACCCGGCGGCAGGTCATCGCGCTGCACGTCGCTTTGGTGCCGATCCAGTTCATCCTGAGCATCCCGTCGAGCATCGTGCTGCTCGGCATGAGCATCTCAGCCGCCGTCGCGGTGGCGATGAAGCCGGTGCTGCCACGCCTCAAGCCGGCCCCGCGCAGGTTCTTCCTCGCTCTGCACGTCGGCTTCTCGGTGGCGTGGCTCGGCCTGTCACTGTCGATGACCGCGTTGAGCCTGATCGGGCTGTCCGCCGACGACCCGGCGCTGCGGCACCACGCCTACCGGGTCATGCACATCTTCGACCTCGGGGTGGTGATCCCGATCGTGCTGTTGTCGCTGCTCAGCGGCCTGGTGGTGGCCCTGCTGACGAAGTGGGGGCTGACCCGCCACTGGTGGGTACTGAGCAAATTCGTCATCGCCCTGAGCATCCCGCTGGCGGCCGGCTTCGCCCAGGAACGCTGGATCACCGAGCTGATCGAGCGCACCGCCGACCCGGCCGTCCAGCCTGGCGGCTCGGGCGTGCGGCTGGTCGTCTGCATGGTCGTCTACGTCGTGCTGCTGGCCACCGCCACCGCGCTGTCGGTGTACAAACCGGGTGGCATGACCCCCTGGGCGAAGCGCAAGCGCGCCGGTGTGGCGGCCCCAGCTGGGCAATGAGACGAAAGGCCACCCCGTCAGGACGGGGTGGCCGGCTCCGCGCCCTCGATCATCGGCTGGAGCAGCGTCGACATGGTGGCTGCCGCGCGTTCGGAGTCGCCGTCGACGATTGCTTGGACCAGGTCGGTGTGCAGCTGGGCCAGGGCGTCCGTCTCGCCGGCCACGTCGTGCAGCTGCACCTCCTCGAACACGCCGAGCAGTCCCTCGTAGACCTCCTGCATCAGCGCGTTGTGGGTGGCGCCGACCACCGCGCGGTGCAGGGCCGAGTCGGCGCGGACCCGCTCGTGCGCGTCGCCGCCGGTCCAGGCGTTCTGCCGCTCGTGCAGGAGGGTGACCAGGCGCTCGGTGTCGGCGTCGGTGCGGCGGACCGCGGCGATCCGGGCCGCCGCGGCGTCCAGCGCCAGCCGCAGCTCCAGGCTGTCGCGGCGGGACGTGGCCGCGACCCGGCGGGACACCGATGAGCGCAGGTCGGACGTCGACACCACGAAGGTCCCGCGGCCCTGCTCGCGCCGCAGGATGCCGGCCTGCACCAGGGAGCCGATCGCCTCGCGGACCGTGTTGCGGCCGGCGCCGCTCCATTCGACCAGCTCGGACTCGGTCGGGATCTTGCTGCCCAGCGGCCAGGTGCCGTCGGTGACCTGGGACCGGAAGAGGTCGGTCACGCGGGTGCTGAGGGCGGCGCGATCAAAACTCGGGCGGGACACGGGGTGCAGCCTAATCGGCGGGCGCGGGGACCGGCCGGCACGCGGCCCAGCCGGCGCCGAGGGTGATCAGCAGGGTGGCCGCCAGCAGCACGTACGTCGAGTTCCAGCCGTCGCTGAGCTGGTTGATCGCGCCGAGGGTCAGCGGGCCGACGCAGCCGATGCCGTAGCCGACGCCCTGGACCAGGCCGGACAGCCGGGAGGCGCTCTGCGGGTCGGCCGCGCGGGCGCCGATCAGGGTCAGGCAGAGCGGGAACGTGCTCACCCCCAGGCCGAAGGCGGTCGCCCAGACGAAGGCGCCGGCCGCCGGGGCCGCCAGCATGCCCCCGTAGCCGACACCCATCAGCGCGACGCACACCACGACGATCGGGTAGCTGTTGCGCATGCGCTTGGTCAGCGGCGGCACCACGAAGGCGGCGATCAGGCCGAGCCCGGCGAACCAGGACAGCAGCAGCGCACTCGCCGTCGTGCTCAGCCCGGCGTCCTCCAGCATGGCCGGGAACCAGGTCACCAGCGTGTAGACGTGCAGCGTGGTCATCGCCATCAGGCCGATCAGGCCCAGAACCAATGGGGTACGCCAGGAGACGCGCGCCGGCGGGGCGGCCGGGGCCGGCTCGGTCCGGGTACGTGACCGGGGAACCGCGACGAACCACAGCACCGCCGCCACGGCGGTCACCGCGGCCCAGGCGCCTGCTGCCGTACGCCAGCCGTACGCGTGGGCCAGCGGCAGCGCGAGCAGCGGTGCGGCCAGCTGGCCGACCTGGAGCAGCACCATGTACATCGTGCTGACCGCGTGCAGCCGCTCCGGGAAGTGCTGCTTCACGATCGGGATCAGGATGACGTTGGACGCGCCGACCCCGGCGAAGGCGATGACGGTGGCGACGATCATGACGGCCGGGGACCACGCGACCGCGCGCAGCAGGATGCCGGCGGTGGTGGCGGTCACCGCGAGCGCGGCGGTACGTTCCAGGCCGAGCCGGCGGGCCAGCGGCGGGGCGGCGAACGCGGCCACCGCGAAGCAGGCGGTCACGATGGTGCCGATGGCCCCGGCGACCAGCGGCCCGAAGTGCAGGTCCTCGGCGGCGTCCCCGGTCAGCACGCTGAATCCGGTCACGGCCGTGCGCAGGTTGAGGGCGGTCAGGGCGACGGCGAGCAGGATGCCCCGGGCCAGCCGGGCCGGGGCGCGCGTGGTGGTGGTCGACACCGGACCAGTGAAACATGGGATTATGGGATGAATCCAGTGCGGGTGATTTTCGCCTGCAGTGAACACCGGAAGATCGGGAACGGCTCCGAGGTTGAGCGCGACATACTCAACTTCTCGGAGGTACCGAGTGACCAGCAAGCGACTCCCCGTGTTGTTCCTTGATGACATCGTCCTGCTCCCCGGCATGGTTGTCCCGATCGAGCTGGATGAGGCGGCGCAGGCCGCCGTCGACGCGGCCCGCACCTCGGCCGGCTCCGAACTGCTCATCGCCCCGCGCCTCGAGGACCGCTACGCGACCCACGGCGTCGTGGCGAGCCTTCAGCAGGTCGGCAAGTCCCGCGGCG
>NZ_JBEZGQ010000220.1:0-10461 GCF_040650095.1 Actinoplanes sp. NPDC048791
CTCCTCGCCGCGCAGCTGCCGCAGCACCAGATCCGCCGCGTTCCGCCCGATCTCCCGCGCCGGCTGGTGCACCGTCGACAGTGGCGGCTGCGTGCGCAACGCCCACGAGCTGTCGTCGAAGCCGACCACCCCGATGTCCGTCGGCGCGCTGCGACCCGCGTCCCGCAGCACCTCCAGCGCCCCCGCCGCCAGCGCGTCCGACGCGGCGAAGAGCCCGTCGATGCGGGGCTCGCGGGCCAGCAGCTCCCGCATGCCTTTCACCCCGGACGCGTAGTCGTACAGCGGCACCTCCGCGACCAGCCTCGGGTCGAAGCGGTCACCCAGCGCCGCCCGGAAGCCGGTCAGACGGTCGGCGCCGGAGTCGCGGTCCAGCGCCGCCGCGATCATCGCGATGTGCCGGCGGCCGGTGGCGGCCAGCCGTTCGGTGATCGCGCGGGCCGAGCCGACGTTGTCGATGCCCACGTACGGGATGCTGCGGTGCAGGTCCGGCGGGTGGCCCACGAAGGTCGCGGGCAGCCGGAGCTCCGCGATGACCCGGGTGATCGGGTCGTGGCTGCGGGCCGAGACGATGATCGCCCCGTCGACGAAGCCGCCGCTGAGGTAGCGGGCCACCCGTTCGGTGTCGCGGGCCGAGTCGACGACCAGGTTGACCATCTGGTGGTCGGCGACCGAGAGGACCTCGTTGGCGCCCAGCATGATGGCGCCGATGTTGGGGTCGTCGAGCAGCAGCGAGTGCGGTTCCAGGGCCAGGAAGCCGACCGCCTGGGAGCGGCGCATCACCAGGTTGCGGGCGGCGGTGTTGGGCACGTAGCCGACCTCGGCGATCGCGGCCTCGATGGCGGCGCGGGCCTCGGCCGAGACGTAGCCGCCGTTCAGGACGCGGCTGACCGTGCCACGCGAGATCCCGGCCGCCGCGGCGACGTCGTGGACCGTGGCGCGTCTGGGCTTGCTCGGCGGGGCCACGTCAGCAGTGTAGGGCCGGCCTATTGACCTGGTCCGGAGGCCGTGCCTAGTGTGTGCACGTTCACACATCCGACATGGCCCTGTTGCCGCGGCGCAATGTGTGCACGTGCACACACGTGACGTGGAAGGGGATCCGATGGCGGGCATCAGCCTCGGTTGCGACTACAACTTCGAGCAGTGGCCGCCGGAGGTGTGGGCCGAGGACGTCGCGCTGATGCGTACGGCGGGCATCGACCTCGTGGCCGTCAACATCTTCGGCTGGGCGAGCATCGAGCCCCGGCCCGGTGAGTACGACTTCAGCACCCTCGACACCATCATCGCCCTGTTGCACGACAACGGGATCCGCATCAACCTCGGCACGGGTACCTCGTCACCGCCGCCCTGGCTGACCACCCGGCACCCGGAGATCCTGCCCGTGGCCGCCGACGGCACCACCCGCTCTCCCGGTGGCCGGCAGGCCTGGTGCCCCAGCTCGCCGGTGTTCCGCGAGCACGCCCTGGCCCTGGTCGAGCAGGTCGCCCGCCGGTACGGCGACCACCCGGCGATCGCCCTCTGGCACGTCTCCAACGAGCTCGGCTGCCACAACGCGCTCTGCTACGACGAGGCCAGCGCCGAGGCGTTCCGGGCCTGGCTGGTCCGCCGTTACGGCAGCATCGACGCGCTCAACCAGGCCTGGGGCACCTCGTTCTGGAGCCAGCGCTACGCCGGCTTCGCCGAGGTCCAGCCGCCGCGGCTTGCGTTGTCCCTGCGCAACCCGGGTCAGCTCGTGGACTTCCAGCGGTTCAGCTCCGACGCGCTGCTCGAGCACTACCGGGCCGAGGCGGCCGTGCTGCGCCGGCACAGCAGCGCGCCGGTCACCACCAACTTCATGGTCACCGCGCACATCCGCGCGCTGGACTACTGGAGCTGGGCGCCGGAGATGGACGTCGTCGCCAACGACCACTACCTCGACCACCGTCTGGGCGACCCGGACGCGGAGCTGTCGTTCGCGGCCGACCTCACCCGGGGGCTGGCCGGCGGACGGCCCTGGATGCTCATGGAACAGTCCACCGGCGCGGTCAACTGGCAGCCGTACAACCTGGCCAAGGTGCCCGGGCAGATGCTGCGCAACTCGCTGACCCACGTCGCGCGCGGCGCCGACTCGGTCTGCTTCTTCCAGTGGCGGGCCTCGGCCCAGGGTGCGGAGAAGTTCCACTCGGCGCTGGTGCCGCACGCCGGCACCGACACCGCCGGCTGGCGCGAGGTGCTCGAGCTGTCCGCGACGCTGGACGCGCTCGCCGAGGTGGCCGGCACGACGGTGCGGGCCGAGGTGGCGGTCCTGTTCAGCTGGCAGTCGTGGTGGGCCACCGACACCGAGGCCCGCCCGTCGCAGGACGTGCGGTACCTCGACCAGGTGCACGCGGCCTACCGGGCGGTGCGCCGGCTCGGCGTGACCGCCGACGTGGTCGCTCCCGGTACGGACCTCAGCCGGTACCGCCTGGTCATCGTGCCGTGCCTGCACATGGTCTCGGACGAGGACGCCGCCGCGATCAACACGTACGTGGCCGATGGCGGGCACGCCGTGGTGACGTTCTACAGCGGCATCGTCGACCTCGCCGACCGGGTCCGGCTCGGCGGCTACCCGGGCGCGTTCCGGGAGATGCTCGGCGTCGTCGCCGAGGAGTTCTTCCCGCTGCTGCCCGGCCACCAGGTCACCCTCACTGGGGGAGCGACCGCCACGCTCTGGACCGAGCACCTGCGGGCCACCACCGCCGAGATCGTCGACCGCTACGCCGACGGGCCGCTGCCGGGCGTCCCGGCGGTCACCCGCAACAGCCACGGCCAGGGCACTTCCTGGTACGTGGCCACCGCGCTGGACGACGACGGCCTGCGGGATCTCCTGCGCGCCGCCGTCCGTGGGGCCGGGGTCCGGGCCACCGGTCCGGAGAGCGACGGCTCCGTCGAGGTGGTCCGCCGCGCCGGCGGCGACCGCAGTTACGTCTTCGTCATCAACCACGGCCGGCAGGACATCGAGCACCCCGTCACCGGACGCGACCTGGTCACCGGGGAGGCCGTACCCGGGTTGCTCAAGGTCGGTGCCGGTGCCGTCCGTGTCGTCAGAGAGGAAAGCGTCATGACGGACTGCACCGAACCTCGCTCAGCGCGGGTGCGCGGCGGCCGTGACGGCGAGGGCCAGGAGGGCATGACAAGAGAGGCGGAGTCGGCATGACCGTGACCGAAAGCCGGATCGCCGGGGCTGCTCCGCCCGCGGCCCGGCCCCCGCGCCCGCGCCGTTCCCGGCACACCCGGGCAGTGTTGTTCTTCGTGGTGCCCTTCGGGGTGCTGTTCGTCCTCTTCTACCTGGTGCCCATCGGGTACGCGATCGTGCAGTCGCTGTACAAGCTGGAGCGCACCGGCACGTTCGGCCCGGCCCGCGAGGTCTTCGGCGGGCTCGTGCAGTACGAGCGGGTCTTCGCCGACGGCCCGTTCTGGGCGTCGGTCGGCCGGGTGCTGCTCTTCGGTGCCGTCCAGGTGCCGGTGATGCTGGGCCTGGCCCTGCTGCTGGCCCTGCTGCTCGACTCCGGGCTGGTCAAGGGCCGGCGCTTCTTCCGGCTCGCGTTCTTCGTGCCGTATGCGGTGCCCGGGGTGGTCGCCGCGATCATGTGGGGCTACCTGTACTCGCCCAACCTGTCGCCGTTCACCGCGCTCACCCGCAACGTCGACTTCCTCAGCGCCGACCTCGTGCTGTGGGCCATGGCCAACGTCGTGACCTGGGTCTACGTCGGCTACAACATGCTGATCATCTACTCGTCGCTGCTGTCGATCCCCACCGAGATCTACGAGGCGGCCCGCATCGACGGGGCGGGGCAGTTCCGGATCGCCTGGTCGGTGAAGATCCCGCTGGTGCTGCCGGCGATCGTGCTGACCACCGTCTTCTCGATCATCGGCACGCTGCAGCTGATCGCCGAGCCGCAGGTGTTCCGCAGCTTCAGCTCCGCGGTGTCGAGCACCTACACGCCGAACCTCACCGTCTACTCCACCTCGTCGATCCCGAACTTCAACCTGGCGGCGGCGTTCTCCGTGGTGCTGGCGCTGGCCACGTTCGCCCTGTCCTTCACGTTCCTCAAGGCCACCCAGGGCCGGAGCGAGCGGTGAGCGCCCCCGGTCTGAAGGTGCGCGAGAGCCTGCTCTCCCGGACCGCGGCGATGATCATCATGGGCGTCTGCACCGTCTACTTCCTGGTGCCGATCTGGTGGCTGTTCGTGGGCTCGTCCAAGAGCCGGGAACAGATCACCGGCACCAACCCGATCTGGTTCGCCGACTTCAACCTCGGCGCCAACCTCCGCGAGCTGCTCGCCTACGGCGACGGGGTGTTCCTGCGCTGGATGGTCAACAGCCTGCTCTACACCGGCGGGGCCGCGCTGCTGGGCACTCTGCTCGCCGCGATGTGCGGTTACGCCATCGCCAAGTACCGCTTCCCCGGGCGCGAGACGCTGTTCAACGTCGTCCTGGGCGGCGTGCTCGTCCCGGCCAGTGCCCTGGCCCTGCCGCTCTTCCTGATCTTCAGCAAGGTCGAGGCGACGAACACCTTTTGGTCGGTGTTCCTGCCCAGCGTGGTCAACCCGTTCGGGGTCTACCTGGCCCGGATCTACGCGACCGCCAGCGTGCCCGAGGAACTGCTCGAGGCCGCCCGGCTCGACGGCTCCGGCGAGGTGCGCAGCTTCTTCACCGTGTCGGTCCGGCTGATGTTCCCGGCCCTGGTGACGATCTTCCTGTTCCAGTTCGTGGCCGTCTGGAACAACTTCCTGCTGCCGCTGGTGATGCTCAGCGACGAACGGCTCTTCCCGGTGACGCTCGGCCTCTACTCCTGGAACAGCCAGGTGAGCACCATCCCGGAACTGCGCGGCCTGGTGATCGTCGGCGCGCTGCTCTCGATCACGCCCCTGGTGGTCGCCTTCCTCTTCCTCCAACGCTACTGGCGCAGCGGTATCGGCGCCGGAGCAGTCAAGTGATCCGCCTCAATCCCGTCCATCACAAAGGAAACGTTATGCGCGCATCCCTCCGGTCGGCCGGCGTGCTGCTGACCTCCGCCTTGCTGCTGGCCGCCTGCTCATCCGGCGGTGGTGACGACTCCGGCACGGACACCGCCGCGGCGTCGTGCAAGCCGTCGTCGGGCCCGGTGACCCTCACCTACACCTCGTGGATCCCGAACCTCGAGGAGGTCGTCAAGGTCTGGAACGCCAAGAACCCGAACATCCAGGTGAAGGTGCAGACCGGCCCGAACGGCAACGGCGGCACCTACCAGAACTTCTTCAACCAGCTCAAGGCCGGCAACGCCCCCGACCTCGGGCACATCGAGTACGACGCGCTGCCCAGCTTCCGGGTCCAGGACGGCCTGGCCGACCTCGGCGGCTGCGACATCGTGGCCAAGGCCAAGGACCAGTTCGTGGACTGGACCTGGAACCAGGTCACGTTCGGCGAGCAGGGCAAGGTCTTCGGCATCCCGCAGGACTCCGGCCCGATGGCCATGTTCTACCGCGCCGACCTGTTCGACAAGGCCGGCATCGCCCCGCCGACCACCTGGGACGAGTACGCCGCGGCCGCCGAGAAGGTCAAGGCCGCCGGTGGCTACATCACCAACTTCTCGCAGAGCGACATCAACCAGTTCGCCGGGCTCGCCTGGCAGGCCGGCGGCCGCTGGTTCACCAACGACGGCAACCAGTGGACGGTCTCGCTGGACGACCCGAACACCAAGAAGGTCGCCGACTACTGGCAGGGCCTGATCGACAAGAAGCTGGTCTCGGCGGTGCCGCCGTGGACCCCGGAGTGGGACAACGCCTACAACACCGACAAGGCCTGGACCTGGGTCTCCGCGGTCTGGGGAGCCAACTCCATCGCCACCGGCGCGCCGAAGACGGCGGGCAAGTGGAAGGTCGCCCCGATGCCGCAGTGGGCTGCGGGGGACAAGAAGGCCGGTAACTGGGGCGGTTCGTCGACCGCCGTCTTCAAGGGTTCCAAGCACCCGTACGAGGCGGCGCAGTTCGCCCTGTGGCTGAATACCTCCGAGGAGGCGCTGACGCTGCTCAACGAGAAGGCGCAGCTGTACCCGGCCACCAAGGCGGGCGCCTCGCTGCCGGCCCTCAAGCAGGGCGTCAAGTTCTACGGCGACCAGGCGATCTACGACGTCTTCGCCGAGGCCTCCGGCCAGGTCACCCCGGACTTCACCTGGGGACCGACGATGACCGCCACCTACGCCAACGCCTCCGACGGGTTCAAGGCCGCCGTCTCCGGCAAGGGCACCCTGAACGACGCGCTCACCGCCGCGCAGGCGTCCACGATCCAGACGCTCAAGTCGCAGGCGATCCCGGTCAAGGAGTGACCTGACGATCATCCGTCCGCGGGCCGCGGGCACCGGCTTCGTGCCGGACGCCCGGGGCCCGCAGGCGGCTGCCGGTCAGTACTTGAAGTGGCTGACCAGGGACTGCAGGTGGTGGGCCATGCCGCTGAGCTCGACGACCGCCTGCCGGGACTGCCCGATGCCCTCGGTGCTGACCTGGGTGGCGTCGGCCAGGCCGGTGATGTTCGTGGCGATGTCACCCGCTCCGGCGGCCGCGGCCGCGACACTGCGGCTCATCTCCTCGGTGGTCGCGGTCTGCTCCTCGACCGCGCTGGCGATCGTGGCCTGGTAGTCGTTGATCTCCGCGATGACCGAGCTGATCTCGCCGATCGCGGTCACCGCGCCGGTGGTGTCCGTCTGGATGGCCTGGACCCGGCGGGAGATGTCCTCGGTGGCCCGGGCGGTCTCCTGGGCGAGGTCCTTGACCTCGGAGGCGACCACAGCGAAGCCCTTGCCCATCTCGCCGGCCCGGGCCGCTTCGATGGTGGCGTTGAGGGCGAGCAGGTTGGTCTGCTCGGCAATGGCGGTGATCACCTTGATCACGTTGCCGATCTCGGCCGAGGACTCGCCGAGCTTGCCGACCTGGGCGGTGGTGGCCTCCGCGACGGAGACGGCCTTGCTGGCGACCTCGGCCGCCGCGGTGGCGTTCTGCGCAATTTCGCGGATCGACTGGCCCATCTCCTGGGTGCCCTTGGCCACGCTCGACACGTTCTCGGAGACCCCGGCCGCGGCCCGGGACACCGTGTGCGCCTGGCCGGCCGACAGCTCGGCCGAGTTGGCGATGGTGGTCGAGGTCGCGGACATCTCCTCGGCGGCCGCGGCGACCGAGTCGGCGGAACCGGCGACCGACGAGACCACCCGGCGCATGTTGGCCTGCGCCTGGTCCAGGGCCTGGGCCATCTGCCCGACCTCGTCCCGGCCGGTTACGTCCGCGCCGACGGTGAGGTCGCCGTCGGCCATCGCCCGCAGCGCGGTCCGGACCCGCTGCAACGGCTGGGTGATCGACTGCACCACCACGTACGCGAGCAGGCAGACGACCAGAGCGGCCAGCGCCACGGCGATCCACAGGATGCGCTCGGCCCGTTCCCGGCTCGCGGCGGCGGACCGCTGCGAACGCTCGACGGTGTCCAGGAACAGCGCCCGCTCGTTGGCCAGCACGGCGCTGATCAGGTAGTTGTCAACCCCGATCTGCTCCCAGGAGAGGCGGGCGGCGCCCTGGTCGACCCCGGCCCCGGCCACGAAGCGGGTCAGCGTGGCGGTGTAGTCGGCGGCGACCGTCTTGATGCGTTCCACAGCGGCGGCCAGCCCACCCGGCAGCGACACCGCCTCCAGCTTGGTCACCAGCGCGTTGGTGGCGTCGACCTGCTCCTTGAGCAGGGCGGCCTGGGCCTTGGCGTCGGCTCGGATGACCGACTGCAGGCCGTTGACCTTGAGCTCGCTGGCCGCCCGGTCGAGCTGCAGCACCAGGGCGCTGGCCGAGGTCAGCGTCTCCAGCCGGTCGGCGGTCCGCTCGGCGTTGCGGTTGTTGACCACCGTCACCACCAGGCAGCCGGCCAGGGCCACCAGGCTCGCGGCGACCAGCACGGTCAGCTTGACCCGGACGGAAAGATCCAGGAACCACCGGGTGGCGCGAACGCTGGTCATCGACGGCTCTCCTCGCGGGTGCTGCGGCATCAGGCGGTGACCTCGGCGGCGGTGTAGTAACCGCTGTCGACCAGGACGCGCCGGTAGTTGGACTTGTCGACGTTGACCGGCTGCAGCAGGAAGGTGGGGATCACCTTGACCCCGTTGTTGTACTGCTCGGTGTCGTTGACCTCCGGTCGCCCGCCGGTCAGCAGCGAGTTGGTCATCTGTACGGTCACCTTGGCCAGCTCCCGGGTGTCCTTGTAGACGGTCTCGGTCTGCTTGCCGGCGGCGATCAGCTTCACGGAGTCGAGCTCGGCGTCCTGCCCGGTGATGACGGGCACCTTCTTCGCACCGCCGTACCCCGCGGCCCCGAGCGCGTCGAGAATGCCCCGGCTGAGCCCGTCGTACGGCGAGAGCACGGCATCAACGCGCGCGGACCGGTAGTGCTCGGCAAGCAGCCGGGCCATCCGCTTCTTGGCGACCGCACCGTCCCAGCGCAGCGTGGCGGCCTTGGCGAAAGCGGTCTCGCCGCTGCGCACCACCAGCCGGCCGGAGTCGATCTGCGGTCGCAGCACACTCATGGCACCGTTGAAGAAGAACGTGGCGTTGTTGTCGTCCGCGGAGCCGGCGAACAGCTCGACGTTGAACGGCCCCTTACCCTTGAGCCCGTCGAGGATCGCGGTGCCCTGCAACACCCCGACCTTGAAGTTGTCGAAGGTCGCGTAGTAGCTCAGGTCGGCGCTGTCCCGGATCAGCCGGTCGTAGGCGATCACCGGGATCTTCGCGGCCGCGGCCCGCCCCAGCACATCCTTGAGCGCGGTCCCGTCGATGGCGGCGATGACCAGCGCCTTGGCGCCCCCCGCGACCATCGCCTCCAGCTGGCCGACCTGGGCCTTGATGTCATCGTCGGCGTACTGCACGTCGGGCCGGTAGCCGAGCAACGTGAACTGGCGGGCGAGGTTGTCCCCGTCGGCGATCCACCGCTCACTCTTCTTGGTCGGCATGGCGATACCGACACTGCCCCGATCCGGCGCGGCGGCGATGTCGTCCCCGTCGTCGCCTCCGCACCCGGAAACCGCCAGCACCAGCAGCACGGCGACGAGCGCCCGTCTCCCCAGCATCAACCGGCCCTCTCGGTGCGACAAAACTCCGTCCGACGCGAAACACGAGAAGCCTATGCCCGGCAATCCCCCGATAAGTGGCATTTCACGGATACACCGACGTGGCACCGGATCGCTACCGTGACCCATCGACACGGGTCGACACGGGGGTGGTCATGAACGCCGAGGCGTGGGACAACGATCCCATTCTGGAACCCGGTGCGGCACTGGACCGGCTGGCCGCCTGGAAGGACCGGATCGACCGGCTGGCCACCGACACCAGGGCGATGAGCGTGCAGCTCGACCGGCTCCGGGTCACCGCCACCGACGACAGCGGGACGGTGGAGGTGACCGTCGACGCCCAGGGCGCTCTGGTGGACCTGCGGCTGAGCCGGGGGATCCAGCAGCTGGAACCGGAACGGGTCGCCGACGCGATCATGACCACGATCCGGGCGGCCAAGGGCCGGGTCGCCGGCCGGGCCCAGGAGATCGTCGCGGAAACCATCGGCACGGAATCGCCGGCCGCCCGGGCGATCGCCGCCCAGATCGGCGAACGGCTGAGCGCGCCGTGACCGACGAGCTCACCGTCGACGCGGCCCAGCTCCGCCGGCACATCGCCCACCTGGAAGCGGTGCGCGCCCGGTTCGACGCGGTCAGATCCGCCGGCGCCGCCATCGCCCAGGACGGCGCGGCGTACGGGTTGCTCTGCGGCTGGCTGCCGCCGGTGCTGGAAGGGCGCCACCAGCGGCAGGACAGCCTGGTCGGGTACGTGGCGGAGAACCTCGCGCTGGCCGCCGACGCGCTCGCCGAGGTCGCCGCGGCCTACGAGGACACCGACGCTGGCGCCGCCGAAACGGTCCGCAAGGCCGGCGAACGGCCGGGGCGATGAGCGACCATTCACTGGTCGCCGACGTGTCGTCGACCCGTCAGCCGTGGACCGGGATGTCGCTGGCGGAGAACTTCGAAGGCCTGGTCGCCGCGATCAAGAGCGAGGGCTGGGTCGACGACCTGCTCGCCGGCGCGGCCTTCGGGACCGAGGTGGTGGCCACCGCGATCGACCCGTTCAGCGCGCTGCTCGCCAACGGCCTGGGCTGGGCGATGGAGTACTTCGAGCCGTTGCAGCACATGCTCGACCAGCTCGCCGGCATGCCGGACGTGGTCGCCGCGCACGCCGCCACCTGGGACAACATCGCGGCCGAGCTGAGCGACACGGCGGAGGAGCTCAGCTCGTACCTCACGAGCGATCTGCCCGACTGGAACGGCCGGGCCGCCACCGCGTACGCGGGCATGATGGGCCACAACGTGGCCGCCGTCGGCGGACTGAGCGCGGTGGGCGGCCGGCGGGGGGGGGGGGGCGCGGCCCGCCCGCGGGGCCCCCCCCCCCCCGGCAGCTGG
>NZ_JBEZGQ010000221.1:0-10430 GCF_040650095.1 Actinoplanes sp. NPDC048791
GACAGGTCCGCCGAAGGACTCCAGCCTGGTGTGCAGATCCATGCTCACTTCGCTCCTTGTGGGGTGGGGTGCAGGGTGGCGCGCAGCTTGTCCAGCGCTCGTGCGGTCTGGCTCTTGACCGTCCCGGTGGACACGCCGAGGGCCTCGGCGGTCTCCGCGACGTCGAGCTCGTGGAAGAACCGGAAGACGACGGCGGCGCGCATCCGTGGCGGCAGCTGCCGCAACGCGTACGCGAGCTCGGGGTCGCCCAGAGCCGCGGTGTCCCCGCCGGGGCGGTCGGGCAGCTCCGGCACAGTGCGCTCGAAGCGCCGCCAGATCCGGCGGCGTTCGTCGGTCAGGGCGTTGACCAGGACGCGACGCACGTAACCGTCGGGGTTGTCGGCCCGGCGGAACGCCGACCACGAGACGTACAGCTTGGTCAGGGCCGTCTGGACCAGGTCTTCGGCCAGATGCGCGTCGCCCGCGGTGAGCAGCCGGGCGGTGTGCAGCAGCCGCCCGCGCCGCTCGGCCACGAAGTCGTGGAACTGCCGGTCACGATCGCTCTCGCCCGGCCCTCTGTCAGGTCTCACACTCACCATGACCGCCCCGGATCCCCGGGGGTTGCACGGCGCCGCCGGCGATCAGGTCCCCCGGGGCGGGTCGGCGGCGGCAGCGGCGTCCCAGCCCGGGGTGATCAGGTCGAAGATCTCGTCGACCGCGGCCGCCGGATCCGCCGCCTCCCGCGCCAGCGGATGCACCCCGAGCACGAAGCGGGCGAACGCCCGGCACAGCGTCGACGGCTCCGGCCGGCCGAGGTCGGCGGCGAGCGCGGTGGCCAGCGCGGCCTCGTGGCGCAACCACATCGTCGTCGCGTACTCCCGGAGGGCGGGTGAGCTGTCGACGAGCTGCCAGAAGGCCACCGAGCCCGGCGTGGCCAGCTCCCGGACGGCCTCGTGCAGGTGCCGGCGCAACGCGTCGGGAACCGACCGGCCCGACTCACGGTCGGTCACCGCCCGGATGAGCCGCTGCTCCCGCCGGGGATCCTCGTCGAAGAGCAGCGCCTCCTTGGACGCGAAGTGCGCGAACAGCGTCGTGATGGCCACATCGGCCGCCGCCGCGATCTCCCGGATCCCGACCGCGTCATAGCCGCGCTCCAGGAACATGCGCAGCGCCGTATCGGCGATGGCTTTGCGTGTGGCGGCCTTCTTGCGTTCGCGTCGTCCGGGCTGCTCGGTCACGACCGCAGCCTACCAGCGAAACACTAACCGTTGCAAAACACTAACCGTTAGCGTTACGGTTCCGGCATGACGATCACAGCACCCGCACCCCGTTCCCTGCGGGAGGCCCGGGTGGCCCTCGCCGGGCTGTCCGCGGTGTTCCTGTTCGAGATGCTGGACAACTCGATCCTGAACGTCGCACTGCCCACCATCGGCCGCGAGCTGCACGCCTCGACCGTCGCGCTGCAGTGGGTGACCGGTGCCTACGCGGTGGTGTTCGGCGGGCTGATGCTGCTGTTCGGCGCGACAGCCGACCGGTTCGGCCGCCGGCGGATCATGCTCGTCGGCCTGCTGCTGCTCGGCGCCGCCAGCCTGGCCTCCGCGTTCGTCTCGACCGCGGAGCAGCTGATCGTCGTGCGAGCGCTGATGGGCGTCGCGGCCGCGATGACGACACCCGGATCCATGGCGCTGGCCTTCCGGCTGTTCGAGCAGGACAGCCTGCGGGTGCGGGCGATGACCCTCATCTCGACCGTGGGGCTGATCGGGCTGGCGATCGGCCCGACGGCCGGCGGCCTGGTGCTGGCGATCGCCCCGTGGCAGGAGCTGCTGCTGGTCAACGTGCCGATCGCCGCGCTGGCGGTCGTCGGCGTGCGCACCGGCATCGCCGCCGACGAGCCGGCCGATCTGCATCGCGACCCGATGGACGTCCTCGGGGCGGTGCTCGGCACCGCGACGATCGTGCTCGCGCTGGTCGCACCGACGCTCTGCGTCGACGAGGGCAGCGGCTCGTGGGCGCCGTGGACGGCCACCGCGGCAGCCGTCGCGGGCGGGATCCTCTTCGTGCTGCGCGAGCGTTCGGCGCGGCATCCGCTGCTCGACCTGCGACTCGTGGCCCATCCCCTGGTCGCCGGCGGCCTGGCCTACAAAGCGGCGGCCGGGCTGGCCACCGCCGGTCTCGGATACCTGGTGACGCTGCAACTGCAGCTCGACTGGGGGTGGTCGCCCGCGATGGCCGCCGTCGGGATGCTGCCCCAGGTCGTCGTGCTGGTGGCGGGGGGCGCGTTCGTCGATCCGTTCGTGCGGCGGGTCGGCCTGGAACGGGCCGCGTGGCTCAGCGCCACGGCGGTGGTGGCCGGGCTCGGCGTCTACGGCCTGCTGGGCACCTTCGGGTACGCGTGGATCGCGGTCGCCCTGGTGCTGGTGGCGGCCGGAATGCGCGTGGTCGGCGTGGTCGCCGGCGTCAACGTGTTGCGGGGCCTGCCGAAGGACCGGACCACGATCGGCGCGGCCCTGGTCGACACCGCTTCCGAGGTCACCTCCGGGGCCGGCATCGCGGTCACCGGCACCATCCTCGCCGCGACGGTCACCGGCACCATCGCCGCCTCGGCCTGGACCGGCCGGCAGACCGCCCAGTTCGAGCAGGCCGCCACCATCGCCGGCCTCACGCTGACCGCCGTGTCGGCGGCGCTGGTCGGATGGGCGATCCTGCACACCCGTCGCTACGCGCGTGACGGTGAGCCGGGCGCCAGTCTGATCACCTCGACCTGACCGTCCACCCGGAGCGGACCGGCGGCGTACGGCACCACCAGCGTGTCCCCCCGCCGCAGCGACAGATCGTCCTTCTCACCGGTCAGCCGGCCCTCGCCGCCCACCACGACCAGCACGCTGAAGCCCTGTTCCACGCGGTCACCGCCGCGCAAGCGGCGAGCGGAGAAGAACTCATCCGCGGCCTCGGGCAGCAGCCGCCGCCCGCCCCGCAGCGTGTCGAGGCGTTCCGGTGTCCACGCACCGCGGTCCACGCACTGCAACGCCTGCTCGTAGCCGAGTCCCAGGTGCCCGTCGGACAGCCCGAAGCCCTCGTACTCCAGCAGCACCGAGAAGTCGGTCGGTTCCTGGATCTCGACCAGCAGGATGCCGTCGCCGATCGCGTGCGGCAGCCCGGCCGGACACAGCACGGCGTCGCCGGCCGCCACCGGGATCCGGTTGGTGGCCGCCAGCAACGGCCCGGTCCGCTACTCGGACAGCCTGCCGGCCAGCTCCTCGGCCGCCACGTCGCGGGCGAAGCCGAGATGGACATAAGCGTCCGGGCGGGCCGAGACGATCACCCAGGCTTCGGTCTTCCCGTACGGCGAAGCGAGATGCGCGCTCGCGAACCGGCGGTCCGGGTGCACGTGCAACGGCAGCCGCTGTCCCGCGTCCAGCAGCTTCACCAGGATCCCGGTGTCGGCCCGGTCCGGCCCGAGCCAGTGGCGCCGGTCGGCCTCGATCGCCTCGGCGAGCACCCGGCCGTCGGGCAGGGTGGACAGGCCGGACGGGGCCAGCCCGAAACGCGTGGTCACCGAGGCCACCCAGTCCTCGGGCCGATCCGGCAGCGCCGGCCCGGTGCGGAACTCGGCGATCCGCCCGGCGCCGCGGTAGAACGTCTCGGGCTGGTTGGCCGGCAGGGCCTGGACGGTCATCGGGACTCCCTCCGGGCGACCGCGGTGAGGAAGCCACCGACGAACGTGTCGCCGAGCCCGACGGTGGTGGGGTTCCCGACGTCCAGCTCGAAGCCGGGTACACAGTGGACCACGTCGCCCATCCGCTCGCCCAGCTCGGCGGCGAAGGCCACCGACTCGCGTCGCCGCGGTTGCCGGCGCAGGCGGTCGACGTCCTCGTCGGTGAAGTCGTCGCCGTGGCAGTAGCGGGTGGCGGCCATGAGGGTGCCGGTGTCGAGGGCTTTCGCATAGGCCTCGGCACCGGAGCCGAGGACCAGGGCCCAGTACTTGGTGTGCAGCACCAGCGCCGGCACCGGGATGAGCGCGTGCACCGCGGTCAGGGCGTCCGCCACCGCCGGCGCCGAGAGCAGGTCGACGGGGTGCCCGAGGTACGCCTGCAGCTCGTCCTCGTTCAGCCCGTACACGTCGATCCGGTCGAGCAACGCGTCGCGGACCCGGCGGCTGAACGCCGGCTCGTGGTAGGCCGCGTCCTCGAAGTAGGTCACCGCCGCCGGCGGCAGCTGCCGCATGTGCGCACGCAGCTCGGCGAGCCGGCGATCGAGTTCGGCCGCGGATCGCATGGCGTTGAACCCCGAGATCAGGAACACCTCCGCCTGACCCAGCCGGTCCCCCAGGTCGTCGGTGAGCAGCATGGCGCCGTTGGCCGGATCGTTGACGTAGATCAGCCGGTTCGGGAACGGCGCGGTGATGTCCAGATCACCGGTGCGGATCCGCAGGCCCCGGTCGTACTGGACGATCAGGTGCGGGTAGAAGGTGTCCTCGGCGCCGCTGGAGATGTACTCGCTGTCCGGGGGCAGCAGCCGCCGTACGGTGTCGTTGACGCTGACCAGGTGCAGCGTCGACGGCACGCCCAGCCGGCTCATCAGGATCCCGGCCCGCACCGACGTCCCGCCCAGCGCCGGCCGGTACGGGAACCGGGCGGCGAAGCTCTCGAGCGCCGGAGCGGAGGCGACGTAGTGTTCGCCGCCCCCGCCCCGGGCCACGTAACCGAGGATCGACACCACGAGGTCCCGTTCGCTGGTCACCACCGCGGGCGGCGTCAGGTCCGCGGCCGTGATGCCGTGCTCGGCGACAAGCTGCTCCAGGACATCAGCGGTGAGCTTCAGCTCGTAGTCGACGCAGCCGCCGAGGCCCAGGACCACACAGGAGGCGTCGGCCATCTCAGTAGAGGGAACCCTTGCCGGCGGCGCCGAACAGCTCGATCTTCTGGGCGGCGACGACCTTCATGGCGTCGATGCACGCGGGCTGGATGGCGTTGGGCTCCCGCACCTTCGGGTCGTTGCCCAGCACCTCGCGCATCTTGTTGTGGTAGGCGACCTTGATGTCGGTGGAGATATTGATCTTGTTGATGCCGGTCCGGGCGGCCTCGGCGATCTCGTCGTCGGGGTTGTTGGAGCCGCCGTGCAGCACCAGCGGGATCCGCACCCGGCCCTTGATCTCCTTGAGCAGGTCCAGCTTCAGCTCCGGCTTCAGGTGGGCCGGGAAGAAGCCGTGGTACGTGCCGATGGCGATGGCCAGGCTGTCCACGCCGGTCTGCTCGACGAAGGTGACCGCGTCGTCCGGGTCGGTGTAGATGATGGTGGCCGCGCCCGCCTCAGCGTAGCTGTCGTTCGCGCCGATCGTGCCGAGCTCGCCCTCCACTGACAGGCCCAGGGCGTGGGCCGAGTCGGCGACCTTGCGGGAGAGCGCGACGTTCTCGTCGAACGGCAGCAGCGAGCCGTCGATCATCACGGAGGTGAAGCCGTACTGGGCCGCCTGCAGGATCTGCTCGTAGGTGCCGCCGTGGTCCCAGTGGATGGCGATCGGCACGCTCGCGTGGTGCGCGCGCTGGATGATGCCGGTGATCATCTCGCGGCCGATGTGCCGCACCTCGTCCGGGTGGATCGCCACGATCAGCGGCGCGTCGGTCTCCTCGCTGATCTCCACGATCCCCTGGAACATCGCCCAGTCGCTGATGTTGAAGGCGGGCACCGCGAAGCTGTGCTCATTGGCGACGTCCAGGATCGCCTTGCCGGTCGTCAACATGTTCGGTGTATCTCCTTTTGCGTTGCTGAAGGGGGGTGGGTCAGGCCTTGACGGCGCCGGCGGTCAGGCCGCCGATGAAACGCCGCTGGAAGAGCAGGAAGAGGACCAGGACGGGGATCGACCCGAGGATGCTCATCGCCATCATCTGGTTCCACTCGTACGAGTGCTGGCCCATGAGGAGCTGGATGCCGATGGGCACCGTGCGCATGTCGTCGGTGCGGGTCAGCGTCAGCGCGAACAGGTACTCGTTCCACGAGATCATGAACGTGTAGACCCCGACCGCGATGAGACCGGGCACCGAGACCGGCACGAGGATCCGCCACAGTGCGGTCCAGCTCGTGCCGCCGTCGACCTTGACGGACTCGTCCAGCTCCCGCGGCAGCGTGTTCAGGTACGCGGTGATCATGATGATCGCGTACGGCAGGGTGAACACCATGTGGGTGAGGATCAGGCCGGGATAGGTGTTGTAGAGCCCGAGCGCCACGACCAGCCCGAAGTACGGGATGACGAGCGTGATCGGCGGCACCGCCTGGACGCTGACGATCACCGCGTTGATGGTCTTCTGCAGCGGGAACGTGAAGCGGCTGAACGCGTACCCGGCCAGCAGCGCGACCAGCAGCGTCAGAGCGGTCACGGCCAGGGCGACGATGTAGCTGTTGAGGAAGAACCGCAGCTGGGCGCCGTTGCCCAGGATCTCGCGGTAGGCGTCGAACGAGAAGCTGTCGGTGATGAGCTTCGGCGGGTTCTGGAAGACGTCCCCGTTGCTCTTGAAGGAGGTGGAGAGCATCCACAGGACCGGCAGGCCGGCGAAGAGCGCGCCGATGACGAGCCCGGTGATGACACCGGCCTTCGCGAGGGTGCGCCGGGTCTTGACGGTGGCCATCTGCCTCACCGCTCCCTTTGCGAGCGTACGTAGAAGAAGGCCAGCACCATCGTGATGAGCAGGACGACCACGGCGGCGGCCGACGCGGTCGCGAACTCGTACTCGCTGAAGGCCTGCTTGTAGGTGTAGGTGCTGAGCATCTCGGTGCTGTTCAGCGGCCCGCCGCCGGTCATCATCCAGATCAGCGCAAACTGCTGGGAGGTCCAGATCAGGTCCAGCACGGCCATGCTGATGATCACCGGCCGCAGCTGGGGCAGCGTCACGTGCACGAAGCGCTGGAGCCAGTTGGTGCCGTCCACGGCGGCCGCCTCGTACAGGTCGGCGGAGATGCCCTGCAGCCCGGCCAGCAGGCTGATCATGAAGAACGGGTAGCCGGACCAGATGTTGGCGAAGGTCACCGCCCACAGCGCCGTGGTCGGGCTGCCGAGCCAGTCCACGCCCTCCTGCACGAAGCCCAGCGTCTGGAGCACGTAGTTGACCACGCCGGACGGGTCGAGCAGCAGCCGCCAGATGACGGCGATCACCGCGATGGTGAACAGCCAGGGCAGGATGTAGACGATCCGGAAGACCGCCTTGGTGACCCCGCTGAGCAGGTTGGTGTTGAGCATCATCGCGAAGGCCAGACCCAGGACCAGGTGGGCCGCGGTGCTGACCGAGATGAAGATCGCGGTGTTCTTCATCGCGACCAGGAAGTCCGGGTCGGTGAGCACCTTGGTGTAGTTGACCAGCCCGGCGAACACCGAGTTGTCCTGCACGATCACGTTGTCCCGGAACGAGTAGCCGATCACCATGACGATGGGGACCACCATCAGGACCACGATCAGCAGCACCGTCGGGGACAGATAGCCGTACGGGACCAGGCGCCGGGCCAAGGAAGAGCGGGGCCGGCCCGGGGCGGCCGGCTCGGCCGGCGCCGCGGTTTCCGGTGCAGTCAATGTCATGGCTGTCTCCTTGATCGGATGCCGCGCCGGACCGGCGCGGCATCCGGGCGAGCTACTCGATCACCGACGACCAGGACTCCTGCGACTTGGCGAGGGCGTCGTCGACACTCGCCTTGCCGGTGAGCACGAGCTGCAACTGCTCGTCGAAGCTGCGCATCAGGTCCTCGGACTTGGGCAGGCCGACGAACTCGTTGGCCGGGTAGCCCTGCTGGTAGATGTCGAAGGCGGTCTTGAACAGCGGGTCGCTGGTGCTGAAGTCGGGCTTGGCGTTCTTGTTGCCGGGGAAGCCGTTCGCGATGGTGCTCAGCTTCGCGTTGGTCTCCTGGCTCATCAGGTACGAGACCAGCTTGAACGCCTCGGCCTTGTGCTTGGTGGAGTTCGAGATACCGATCCCCCAGGACGCGTACGGGATGCCGCGCTTGCCGGTGTAGCCGTCCTCGGCCGGCAGGGCCGCCACCTCGAACTTCAGGTCCGGCTTGTTCTTCTTGATCAGGTTGATGTGCGCGAGCGAGTCGATCATCATGCCGACCTGGCCGTTGGTGAACTTCTCGACCTTGTCCTGTTCCTTCATGGTGAGCGAGCCGGGGGCGATGACACCGGCGTCGTTCAGGCTCTTGACGTACTCCACCGTGCTCTTGACCTGCGGGCTGGTCAGGGCCGGCTTGCCGTCGGCCAGCATGCTGCCGCCGGAGGCCCAGAGCCAGGACATGACGTCGTTCTGGATGCCGTTGGGCACCGCGGTGTCGAGCGGGAGCGCCCAGCCCTTGACGTTGCCGCCGGTGGCGCTGATCTTCTTGGCCGCGTCCAGGAACTCGGTGCGGGTGGTGGGCACCTTGCTGACGCCGGCCTTGGTGAGCAGATCCTTGTTGACGAACAGCGGGTAGACGAAGTTGACCACCGGGATCATGTACGTCTTGCCCTTGATCTGCACCTGGCTGGCCAGCTGGGAGGCGTCGTAGCTCGCGTCGGTCATCAGCTTGGACATGTCGGTGATGGCGCCCTGCTTGGCGAAGTCGTTGACCCAGGCGCCGTCCAGGCCGACCACGTCGGGCAGCGTCTTGGACGCCGCGCCGGTGACCAGCTGCTGCTTGGTCGACGCGTACGGCGCGCTGAGCAGCTTGACCTTGATGGTCGGGTTCTGCGCCGTGAAGTCGGAGATGATCTTGTCGAAGTCCCCGGCCGGCAGTTCGGCTCCCCACCACTGGGCGAACTCCAGCGTCACGGTGCCTCCCGAGCCGGCGTCCTCCGAGTCGCCTGAACCGCACGCCGCCATGAAGGCGACCAGCGAGGCGGCGGTGGCCGCCGCTATCACTCGCTTGAGCCGGGTTGCACCGAGAGCCATGGCGAACTCCTTCTATCGAGATCTTTCTGTTCTCTGCTGTGTTGGCGCCACGTTAGCAGCGTGTTACAGATGAGGACAAGACAAGAACAGCAGAAAGCTGCGGACTACGGCATACTGTTGCGTCATGCGGCAGAAGTGCGGGGTTGACGAGACGGCGTTGAGCTGGAGACAGGCAGCAAAGAGCACCCTTCCGAGGGACAGTGCCCCCTCTTGCGGCTCTTCGCCGCTCTACGCAGCGATGTGCGTGGTGTTCGCACGGTTGTGGCATACTGCCGCACTGATGAAGGGGAAGCAGTGAGCGTCGACAAGGACGAGCGGCAGCGGCATCTGCCCGCCGGACGCAAGGCCCAGCTGGCCGCGTACGTCGCCGACACCGGTCAGGTCACGGTCGGCGAGCTGGCCGAGCGCTTCGGGGTCTCCATCGACACGGTGCGGCGTGACCTCGACCAGCTGAGTGCCGACGGGGTGCTCGTGCGCACGTACGGCGGCGCGGTCAGCTTGTCCACGGTCTCGCGTACCGACCGCGCCGTCGATCAGCGGCTCGCCCTGATGGAGCAGGAGAAGGAGAAGATCGCGGCGCTGGCCGCGGCCCTGGTCCAGGACGGCTCGACCATCATGATCAACGGTGGGACGACCACCCTCGCGGTCGCCCGCAACCTGGGCCAGCACCGCGACCTGACGGTGGCGACGAACAATCTGCTGCTGCCCGGCGCACTGCCACCGACCGCGGTCCGCGACATCTACGTCTTCGGCGGCGCGGTGCGCACCCTCACGCTGGCCACCATCGGGCCGGTCAGCTTCCGGGCCAACGGCGGCGCCGAGCTCGACATCAGCTGCGACCTGGCGCTGATCGGCGTCGGCGCGGTCTCCGCCGAGGCCGGCTACACGACCAGCAACCTGGCCGAGGCGGCGATGATGCAGGAGATGATCTCCCGGGCGGCCCGGGTGGCGATCCTGGCCGACTCCTCCAAGTTCAGCCGCCGGCTGTTCGCGCAGGTCTCCGAGCTGGGCGCGGCCGACTACCTGATCACCGACACCGCACCGCCGGCCGACCTGCGGGAGGCCCTCGCCGCGAACGAGGTCGAGCTGATCACTCCGGCGGCCCGCAGCGCCGCCTGAGGCCCGGTTTCAGGACCAGGGCAGCTGCGACCGCTCCTGCCAGTAGCCGGCGCTGGGCACCGCCAGGCCCTGCCACCGAGCGGGGTCCACAGTGAGCGTCTGCGCGCGGAGGTTCGACGCCAGCTGGTCGCCGGTCACCGCCCCGGACAGCACGACTGTCGCCCACGGCTGGTGCAGCGCCGCCGCCAGCGCCACCGCATCGGCCGGGGCGCCACCGGAGGCAAGACTTCCGGCTCCGGTGCCGCGGCTGTCGGCCGAGACGCCGCCGGAAGCGAGGTTTTCGGCTCCGGCGAGGCGACCGTCGGCCGAGGCGCCACCGGAGGCAAGGCTCCCCGCTCCGGCGAGGCGACCGTCGGCCGGGGCGCCGCCGGAAGCGAGGCTCCCGGCTCCCGCGAGGCGGCCGTTGGCCAGCGCTTCCTTGACGAT
>NZ_JBEZGQ010000222.1:0-10419 GCF_040650095.1 Actinoplanes sp. NPDC048791
TGAGCTCGGTGCCGGCCGACACCCCGCTGAACAGCGTCGCGACCCGGAACTGGCCGTCGGCGAGCGCAGCCGGCTCCTCCTCGGCCACCGCGAGCCGGCCGGGCGCGGTCACGATGATGGTGCGCTCAGACATGCGAGACCTCCGCGGTGCGGGGGGTGACGGCCCGGCCGGTGGCCGCGGCCTCGGCGACGGCCAGGGCAACGGCGTGGGTACGCAGCGCCTCCGCGTACGGCACCCGGACGTCGTCGCCGTCGCCCCGGACCGCGTCGATGAACGCCTGGTCCACGGCGATGCGCGCAGTCTCCGGATCACTGTCCACTGTGCGTGGTCCGTCGGCGTCGCGGACCACCAGCCCGGTCTCGGTGATCGCCAGGGCCAGCCCGTCGGCGTAGATCTCCAGGCCCGCCCGTTCCTTCCAGCCCAGCACGCACGTCGCGGCGAGCGTCCCCACCGCACCGCTCGCGAAGCGCAGCGTGGCGGCGGTCGCACCGTCCACATCGGCCCCGTCGACCGGCGGCGGCGTGCCGTTGCCGACCGCCGTCACCTCGCTGACCTCGCCGGCCAGGTGGCGGGCCAGGTCGAGCACGTGGGCGGCCTGCTCGACGACCGGGCCACCGGAACGGTCCCGGTGCGGCCACCAGGACACCGGAGGCACTTTGTCCAGCCACGCGCCGGTCACGAGCCGTACGGGCCGGTCCTGGAGCAGGGCCCGCGCTTGTTCAACAATCGCGAGATAGCGCCAATGGTGACCGACCGCTGTCACAATCTCACTCTTCGCAATGAGGCCTGCGATTTCGGTAGCTGTATCCCAATCAAGCGAAATAGGCTTTTCGACAAACAATGGCAGTCCAGCGGCCACCACGGCCCGCTCCGCGTCGCCGTGGGCAAAGGGCGGCACGCACACGTACGCAGCGTCCAGCCCGGACCCGAGGAGCGCCTCGACATCCGGGAACGCCCGCGCGCCGTGCGCGTCCGCGAGGCTCTGCGCCGCCGCCGGAACGACGTCCGTCACGCCCACCACCTGTACACCCGGCAGCCCGGACAACACCCGGGCATGCCGCTGCGCGACGCCGCCGGCGCCGATCATTCCCACTCTTGTCCCGGCCATGAGCCCTCCCCGATCGTCGACACCGTCCTGCGGCCCCTCGACTTCTCCGCCCCGGCAAATGTGAAACGTCAGGTCTTTCCGCAGGTCCGGACATCCAGCTGTTACCCGGCGGCAAGATTGGAGGCGGCCGGTCATGGGAAAGTCACGCGCTTCGCTGTTGATCGTCAACTGGGGGGTGTGCCCATGCGGCACTCGCGCACGAACGTTGCACCGACCGCGTCACCCATCGTCGAGGCCTGGGCGGCCTACCGGACCGGAAACGCCACACAATGGACATCCCGGCAACTGGCCCGCGCGAAGAAGGGCACCCGCGTCAGCGTGGTGATCCCGGCGCGCAACGAGGAGGCGACGGTCGGCGCCATCGTGTCGACCATCCACGAGCACCTGAGCGTGAAGGTCCCGCTGGTGGACGAGATCCTGGTGGTGGACTCCCGGTCCACCGACGCGACCGCCCTGGTGGCGCGCGCGGCCGGGGCCCGGGTCGTGCACCAGGACGACGTGACCCGCGGCCTGCCCCGGATGGAGGGCAAGGGCGACGCCCTCTGGGCCGGTCTGGCCGCCAGCACCGGTGACGTGGTCGCCTTCGTCGACGGCGACCTGCGCGACTTCTCCCCGCACTTCGTGACCGGCCTGCTCGGGCCGCTGCTGACCGACCCTTCGGTCGAGTTCGTCAAGGGCTTCTACCACCGCCCGCTGGTCAGCAACACCGGCGTCGAGACCGACGGCGGCGGCCGGGTCACCGAGCTGGCCGCGCGCCCGCTGATCAACCTGTTCTGGCCGGACCTGGCCGGCGTGGTCCAGCCCCTGGCCGGCGAGTACGCGGGCCGCCGCACGACCCTGGAACGGATCCCGTTCGTCTCCGGGTACGGCGTCGAGATCGCGATGCTGATCGACCTGCTGGACCTGGTCGGCCTGGACGCGCTGGCCCAGGTCGACCTCGGCGAGCGGTTCCACCGCCATCAGGGCACCGAGGCGCTGGGCCGGATGTCGGCCCAGATCATGGTGACCGCGTGGTCCCGGCTGCACCGCCGTGGCCTGGTCGCCGACGCGCTGCCGCCCTCGACGCTGCTCACCCAGTTCCGCCGCGGTGGCGCCGACGCCCTGCCGCACCTGGACCGCGAGATCGTGCTCAGCGAGGTGGGCGTCACGGAACGGCCGCCGCTGAAGACCGTGGCGCGCAGGTCGGTGCCGGCCGCATGAGAGTCCTGATGAACGCGGGGCCGTGGCTGCCGGTCCCTCCGAACGGTTACGGCGGCATCGAGAACGTCATCGCCACCCTGGTGCCCGAGCTGCGCCGGCTCGGGGTCGAGGTGGTGCTCGCCACGGTGGCGGAGAGCACGCTGGCGGTGGACGAGCGGGTGTCGGTCTTCGACACCGGCCAGTTCGCCCAGCTGCAGCGGCCGTACAACCAGGTGTGCGGGATCGTGCCCGCGCACCTGCACGCCGTGCGGCGCCGGCTCGCCGAGGGCGACATCGACCTGGTGCACGACCACGTCGAGGCGGCCGGCCTGGCCACCCTGGCCGCGCTGGGCCCGGACTCGCCTCCCGGCCTGCACACCCTGCACTGGGATCTGGCCAAGCACCCCGAGCTGTACGGCACCTTCGACGGCGGCGACCGGGTCCGGGTCAACGGCGTCTCGGCGAACCAGCTCACCCACGCCCCGGCCGCGCTGCGGGCGCACGCCGTCGGCCACGTCCACCCCGCGACACCCCGGGCGGACGGGGCCGATCTGCGCGCCCCGGTCGGCAAGGAGGACTACGCGGTCGTGCTGGGCCGGATCAATCCCGGCAAGGGCCAGGACCTGGCGGCCCGGCTGGCGCACAGTGCCGGCTTCGACCTCGTGCTGGCCGGGCCCGTCGGGCCGTACCACCGCCCCGAGGATCTCGCCGCCGCCGGCCCGGCGGCGGCGCAGAATCCCGATGTGCGGTTCTGGCAGGAGCACGTGGCCCCGCACGTCGACGGTGACCGGGTCCGCTGGGTCGGCACGGTGACCGGGCAGGACCGCGACGACCTGGTTGCGCGGGCCCGGGCCGCGCTCTTCCCGCTGCGGTGGGAGGAGCCCGGCGGTACGGCGGTGGTCGAGTCGCTCGCGCTGGGCACCCCGGTGATCGGCATCGCCCGGGGCTGCCTGCCCGAGCTCATCGAGCACGGCCGGACCGGACTGCTCACCTCCGACGAGGAGGAACTGGGTGAGCTGGTGGCGGCGGCCGGCACGATTTCCGAGGCCGCCTGCCGGGAGGAGGCCGCCCGCCGGTTCACCCCCGCGGTGATGGCATCCTCCTATCTCGGCCTCTACGAACGGGTACGCGACGAGGCCGCCGTCGGGGTGTGATGCCGCTCCTTGCGTTTGCCCCGGTGGGTTCGAGGGCACTGATCGCGGACGACGCGACGGACACGGCGCGTCGGTATGGAGGGAAACGGATGACGAGCCAGCTGGTCTGCCGTCCGGAGCAGCACCTCCCGGTGGCGATCCTGCGGGTCAGCGGCGTGCTGGACGCGATGACGAAGGACGCGCTGGAGCATGCGGTCGCGCACGCGCTGTCGGCGCAGCCCGAGGCGCTGCTCATCGACGTGTCGGCCCTCGAGATCCCCGATCCTGCCGCGCTGGACGTGCTGAGCACGGTGGTGTGTCGGACGGCCGACTGGCCGGCCGTACCCATCGTGCTCTGCGGCGCCGGGCCGGAGACGGCCCGGATCATCGGCTCCTGGCCGGACTGCGCCGCGCTGAGCACCGCGACCAGCTGCGCCGACGCCCTGAAAGGCACCAAGGAAGAGCCCGAACCCCGGCGGATCCGGGTCCGGCTGCGGCCGGTCCCGGACGCCTGCCGGCAGGTACGCCAGCTGGTCACCCAGGCCTGCACCGCGTGGCACCGCCGTGAGCTCGCCGGCACCGCCGCGCTGGTCGCCACCGAGCTGGTCGCCAACGTGGTCCGGCACGCGCACACCACCATGGAGTTCACGGTCGGGCTGCGCGACGGGCGGGTCTGCCTGACCGTCCGGGACGGCAGCCGGCGGCTGCCGCGGCCCCAGGCGCCCGAGGTCGGCGAGGCCGGCGGCCGGGGCCTGCAGCTGGTCCGGGAGCTGACCGATGCGTGGGGGGTCCTGCCGATCCGCGACGGTAAGGTGGTGTGGACTCATCTGACGGCGGGAGCTGCGGTGTGACAGGCAGGCACCGGGACGTCATCGCCGTCGGCGCGTCCGCCGGCGGAGTGGAGTCCCTGCGTGCTCTGGTCGCCGGCCTGCCGCCGGACCTGCCCGCGTCGGTCCTCGTCGTCCTGCACCTGCCGCGCGACGCCCCCAGCGCGCTGCCCTCGATCCTGAACCGCAGCGGCCCGCTGCCCGCGGCCTCCGTCGTCGAGGGTGAGCACATCCGGCCCGGTCATATCTACGTCGCGCCCATCGACCACCACCTGCTGCTGCTCGACGGGCACCTGCGGCTGTCACACGGCCCCGCCGAGAACGGGCACCGGCCGGCCGTCGATCCCCTCTTCCGCTCCGTCGCCCGCACGGCCGGCCCCCGCGGCATCGGGGTGGTGCTCTCCGGCTCCCGCGACGACGGCGCGGCCGGGCTGGCCAGCATCGTGGCCCGTGGCGGCACCGCGGTCGTGCAGGATCCGGCCGAGGCGCTGTATTCCTCGATGCCGCTCGCCGCCCTCGCCCAGGCCCCCACCGAGCACGTCGCGCCCGCCGCCAAGCTGGGCGGCCTCCTTGCGGAGTTGACTGCCATGCCTCTGCCCGACGGTCCGCGGCTGCCCGCTGACAGCCTGCTCGACACCGAGGTGGCGATGTCCGACCTCGTATCGATCACCTCCGACCGGTTCGCGCCGCCGGCCGGCTTCGGCTGTCCCGCCTGCGGCGGCGGGCTGTTCCAGATCGACGACGGCCCGGTCCCCCGCTACCGGTGCCGGGTGGGTCATGCCTGGTCGCCCGAGAGCCTGCTGGACGAGCAGGCCATCGCGCTGGAGGGCGCGCTCTGGATGGCGTTGCGGGCGCTGGAGGAGAAGTCCGAGCTGAGCCGCCGGATGGCCGCCAACGGCACCCACCGGCGGGCCGGCACCGGGACCCGGTTCGACAACATCGCGGCCGACGCCGACGCGGCCGGCGCGACGATCCGCCGGCTGATCGCCCGGCTCGGCTCGATGCCCGACCGCGATCCCGACACGGCCACCCCCGGGGATCATCCGGACGAGTTGCCGTCCGACGTGCGGTAGCGTCGCCGCGCAACCATGTGACGGAAGGCCACCATGATCCCCACCGACCCGGACTTCGAGGCGCTGCTGGTCTACCTCAAGGAGTCCCGGGGTTTCGACTTCACCGGCTACAAGCGGTCCAGTCTGATGCGCCGGGTCAACCGGCGCATGGCGCAGGTAGGGATCGCCGGTTACCAGGACTACTCCGATCATCTCCAGGTGCACCCGGACGAGTTCACGGCCCTGTTCAACACCATTCTGATCAACGTCACCGGCTTCTTCCGCGATCCGGAGGCCTGGGAGTATCTGCGCGCCGAGATCCTGGAGCCGCTGGTGTCGAGCCGGGCGCCGGACGCGCCGATCCGGATCTGGTCGGCCGGCTGCGCCTCCGGCGAGGAGGCCTACACGCTGGCGATGGTGCTGGCCGAGACGCTGAGCATCGACGGGTTCCGCGACCGGGTGAAGATCTATGCCACCGACGTGGACGAGGAGCAGCTCACCGAGGCCCGCCAGGCCACCTACGGCGAGCAGGCGCTGGAGGCGGTCCCGCCGGAGCTGAAGGAGAAGTACTTCGAGCGGACCGGTGAGCGGTTCACCTACCGCAAGGACCTGCGGCGCTCGGTCATCTTCGGGCGCAACGACCTGGTCCAGGACGCGCCGATCTCCCGCATCGACCTGCTCGCCTGCCGCAACACCCTGATGTACTTCAACGCCGAGACCCAGACCAAGATCTTGTCGCGGTTCCACTTCGCCCTGGCCGACGGCGGCATCCTGCTGCTGGGCAAGGCCGAGATGCTGCTCAGCCATGGCAGCATCTTCACCCCGGTCGACCTGAAACGCCGGATCTTCCGCCGCGTGCCCCGCGCCCTGTACCAGGCCGGGTCCGCCTTCGGCGAGCAGCTGCCCGCCACCGCGAATCACGTCCTCGGCCTGGATCAGCTGCGCAACGAGGCGCTCGCCGCCAGCCCGGTGGCTCAGCTGGGACTCACCTCCGACGGTCTGGTCGCGCTGACCAACACCCGGCTGGACCACCTGTTCGGAGTGTCGTCGCGCGACATCGGCCGGCCGTTCCGTGACCTCGACCTGTCGTACCGTCCGGTGGAGCTGCGCCGCTACATCGAGCAGGCGCAGGTCGAGCGCCGCACCCTGCGGGTCAACGACGTCGAGTACGTCCGCGGCGGCGACCTGATCAACCTCGAGATCCAGATCAGCCCGCTGACCGCGTCCGACGGCAGCCTGCTCGGGGTCAACATCGTCTTCGACGACGTCACCGCGGCCCGCCGCCTGCAGGACGACCTCGAGCAGGCCCACCAGCAGCTCGAAGCCGCGTACGAGGAGCTCCAGTCCACCAACGAGGAGCTGGAGACCACCAACGAGGAGCTCCAGTCGACGGTCGAGGAGCTGGAGACCACGAACGAGGAACTGCAGTCCACCAACGAAGAGCTGGAGACGATGAACGAGGAGCTCCAGTCGACCAACGAGGAGCTGCAGAACATCAACGACCAGCTGCGGATCAGCACCACGCAGCTCGACGACGCGAACGCGTTCCTGGAGACCGTGCTGGCCAGCCTGCGGGCCGGTGTCGTCGTGGTCGACCACGACATGCGGATCCGGATGTGGAACAGGCGCGCCGAGGACCTCTGGGGACTGCGCTCGCACGAGGTGGTCGGTGAGCACTTCCTCAACCTGGACATCGGGTTGCCGTTCGAGCAGCTCCGGCCCCTGCTGCGCGGGGTGCTGGGCGCGCAGGGCGGCGCGGCCGAGCTGGCGGTGGAGGCGGTCAACCGGCGGGGCCGGCCGATCACCGTACGGGTGGCGGCGACCCCGCTCGCGGCCCGGGATTCCGCCAAGGACAACGACGGCGCCATCATCGTCATGGAGGCGGACGCGGTGCTCGACGCGACGGCCGACACCGTTTGAACGACGATGCATCGGGTATGCAGCCTCATCCGGTACCCAGCTCAGGAGGTCGGTAGCAGTGGCGGTCGTCTGCGAGGTGAGGGACGACGGGCGCCGGCTGATCGCGGAGCTCGCCGGCAACCTCGGCCTCGGCGACGTCGCCGACGTACGCGTCAAACTGCTCAAGTGCCTGGCCGAGCAGCCCGAAGCGCTGCTGATCGACCTGTCCCGAATGACCCTGGCGGACCCGCTGGCCCTCTCGGTGTTCGTCGCCGTACGCCGGCAGGCCGCCCGCTGGCCCGGCATCCCGATGCTGCTGTGCGCCCCCGAGCCGCAGACCGGCAACCAGCTGCGCAGCGCGGCGTACCGCACACTGCCCCGTTTCACCACCCTCGAGGCCGCCCGCGAGCACGCCAGGCTGGAACGACACACGCTGTCCGTGCTCAGCGACGAGCTGCTGCCCATCTCCGGCGCGGCCCGCCAGGCGCGCAACGTGGCGACGGACGCGTGTGTGCGCTGGGACCTGCCCGACCTGGTCGCCCCGGCCAGCCTGGTGGCGAGCGAGCTCGTCAGCAACGTCGTCGACCACGCGCACACCATGATGACCCTGCGCGTGACCCTGCGGCCGCGCTTCCTGCACATCGCCGTCCGCGACGGGGACGCCGCCGAGCCGGTCCTGCGCGCCACCGAGGGCTCCGCCACGATGCGCGGCCGGGGACTGCTGCTGGTGGAGGCCACCGCGCATTCCTGGGGCTGGCTCCCGACCGACGACGGCAAGGTCGTCTGGGCGTCCCTGCAGGTGAGCTGACGGCCCTACCGGGTGGTGGTGTCGAGCAGATTGTGCAGGCCGGAGACGGCGAGGATGCGCGACACGTACGGCTGAGCGCCCGTCAGGGACAGGGACACCTCCGCCACCGCAGCCGCGGACGCGGCGTCGACCAGGGCAGCCACACCGGCGGCGTCCACGAGCGGCACCGCCGACAGGTCGACGACCAGCCGACCCGCGCCGACGGTGACGATGGCATGACGCAGACTCGTCCGCAGCCGGCCGGCCGTGTCGCGGTCGACCTCCCCGCGGATCCGTACCGTGAGGACCCCGTCCTCGTGCGAGACGGTGATCTGCATGCCGTGGCCGTCGGTCGCAGTGCTCGCGCCTTCCCAGCGCGGCAGCGTATCGCTGAGCATGGCCTCACGCAGCCAGCCCAGCGCCCGGCTGAGCAGCCGCGACACGTGCATCTGGGAAATGCCCAGCTCGGCGGCGATCTCCGCCTGGGTGCGGTTGCCGTAGAACCGCATCGCCAGCATCTGCCGCTCCCGCGACGGCAGCCGCACCAACAGCCCGGCCACGGTGATCTTGTCGTCGATCGCCTCGAGCTCAGCGTCGGCGCCACCGATCAGGTCACCGAACTCCGCCGAGCCGTCCACCCCGGCCGGAGCATTGAGCGAAGCCGGCGAATAACCGGCGGAGGACTCCAGCGCCTCCAGCACCGCGGACTCCGGCAACCGGAGATGCGCGGCCAGCTCGGCCACGCTGGGCCGGCGGGACAGCTCGGTGGTCAGCACCATCGTGGCGTGCCCGACCTCCAGACTCAGGTCCTGCACCCGCCGGGGGACGTGCACACCCCAGGTCCGGTCGCGGAAGTGCCGCTTGATCTCACCGGAGATCGTGATGACCGCGTACGCCGTGAAGGAGCCCCGCTGCGGGTCGTACCGGTCGATGGCCTTGACCAGGCCGAGCCGGGCCACCTGCTCGAGATCCTCGAGAGCCTCGCCCCGGCCCCGGTAACGGCGGGCCATCCGCCCGGCGAACGGCAGGCAGAGCGCGACGAACTCCTCCCCCGACTGCTCCCGGGTGAGGGCGTCGGCCGACTCGAGCCGCTCCGCGTAGGCGGTGGCGGCCAGATCCAGATCCTCCAGCACGCGCTCGCCGGATGGCTGCACGCGGTCGTGTGCAGACATACAACCCCCTAGATCGCGCATCCGGATCAGTGCCCTCGATACGCGACTCGTGACCCCGACGTCGGCTCCGAGCCAACCATGGAACCCCCGGGGTCGACCCCTCCGGTCACCGTACTGCCCGGCCCCTTCGATGCCGAAACACAAACCACCCATCGGTGTCGCTGATTGTCCGTGGCGCCCGCGGGTCAGCCGTTGTGATGCCCCCTCGGCTGCTCCCCGGCCGGATCCTGCGGGCGGCGGGGAAGCCCACTGGGCGCATCGTCGTCCGAACCACCGGCCGCGGGAACGACCGGAACCTGCGGGGCGGCGCCCCGGGTGGGCAACCCCGACGGCGTGTCGGTGGGCGGGAGGGGGCGGTTGAGCTGGCCCATCTGCGGGGGTTCCAGCGGTGGGCGGGTGGGACGGGCCGGTGCCGGGGAGCCGGTGAGGCCGGGCTGGGTGGTGGGGCCTGGCCGGTCCAGGTGCTGTCCGGTTCCCTGGGCCGGGCCGAATCCCTGGGGCTGGGGCTCTTGGCCGTTCGCCTGGCCACCGCTTGCCGGGCCTCCGCTTGCCGGGCCTCCGCTTGCCGGGCCTCTGTTTGCCGGGCCTTGGCTCGCCAGGCCTTGGTTCGCCGGGCTACCGCTCGCCGGGCCTCCGTTTACCGGGCCTGGGCTCGCCGGGCCTGGGCTCGCCGGGCCTTGGTTCGCCGGGCCTGGGGGAATCGAGGGCGGCTGGGCTGCGGGCGCTTGGGATGCGGGCGTTTGTGGTGCGGCTTCGAAGGGGCGGTTGAGCTGGCCCATCTGGGGTGGTTCCAATGGGGGGCGGTTTGACTGGCGGGGCTGGGCTCCGGGGTGGCCGGAGAGCGGGCCTCCCGGCTGGCTCGGGCCTGGGCCCCACTGGGTCGAGCCGGCCGCCGGGTTGATCTGCTGACCGGCGGTGGGGCCGGCCGGCTGGTTCGGGCCGCCGGAGTGGGCTGCGGTCGGGACGCCTTGCCAGCCGGGGATCGGGGCGGCTGGACCGTTCGCCGGGGTCTGGTCGGTGTCGCTCGGACGGGTGACGGGCGCCGGGGCGGCGGCGAACTGGTTCTGGGGTGGGGTGACGGGCTGGGCCGGGCGGGCGAACTGGTCCTCGACCCCGGATCGGGCCGGTCCGGCGGTCGGGTCGGGGTGGTCGGTCTGGTTCTGGTGGGTGGGTGTGGCGAGCCCTGCCGTCCATCCGGCTGGGGTATCCGTTCCTGCTTGCTGCGCGGGGCCCCCCAGCAGGCCGCCTGGCCCCCGCAGCC
>NZ_JBEZGQ010000223.1:0-6092 GCF_040650095.1 Actinoplanes sp. NPDC048791
CGCGGGGCCGCGTTATGGGCCGCCACCCCCCCCGCCGCTCGCGGGGCGCGCGGGGGGCCCACCCGGCGGGGGCCGTCCCGTTTCCGGGGAACCGCGAAGATTGCCGGCCCGTCCAAGGAGCCGTGACCAGAACCGGGTTCTTCGTGCTAGCCGCCACCATGACCGTGTTGTCCGGGTGCGCCGCCGGCAACGAGCCCACCGCCGCTCCCCCGCGGGCCGAGCGGACCGTGTCCCCCCTGCCGACCCTGACCCGGCCCACCGCCCCGCCGAGCGAGCCGACCGACGACATCAAGGCCACCGAGCTCATCGTCGGCACGGTCAACCGCGGCGGCTCCGGACCGTGCTACGGCCTCGTCACCGACGACGGCGTCCAATATGCCCTCTATGAAGCCAAGGGCCGGGCATTGACCATCGGCATTCGGATAAAGGCCGACGTCAGCGCGTCGATGCTGGATATCGCCTGCGGGGCCGGCACTCTGGTCGAGGTCAAGACCTTGACGCCGGTCGGCTGAGCGCGCCCGCATAAAGATTCCCTTTCTTTTGGCTCCAGCACTTCCATACATCTGACTGTTTGCATACGTTCACCTGAGCCCCGAATCACGGGGCCGTTTTCCGCCGATCAGCTGCACCCAGCGATCGGTCACGTCAACGGAGGTAGTACGTGCGCAAAGTAGTCGTGGGACTACTCGGTGCCGCAATGGTCAGCAGCGCCGGGATCATGCTCCCGGCCGCGGCGATGGCGGCCCCTCCGGTGGACCCGGCCCCGGCGACGGCCAGCAAGAAGGCCCCCGTGGACGAGCTGCCCAACCCGTTCGAGGACAAGCGCCGCGAGCTGCGCCAGGAGGCCATCAACGGCATCCTCAAGGGCACGGTCAAGACGCAGCAGCGTGGCGGCAGCACCGTGGCCAAGGTCGGCAAGACGCGCGGTGGCGGCGAGACCAACCGCCGCGTCGCCAGCGCCGGCCAGGACCAGTACGTCGAGCTCAACAACGAGCGGACCGACAAGATCTTCGTGATCCTGGCGGAGTTCGGCAACGACCGGCACCCGAACTACCCGGACGTCGACAGCGACCCGCTCACCCCGGGCCCGACCACGTTCGAGGGTCCGCTGCACAACAAGATCCCCTCGCCCGATCGCACCAAGGACAACACCACGGTGTGGCAGCCCGACTACAACCGGGCCCACTTCCAGGAGCTGTACTTCGGTGCGGGCAAGGGCGTCGAGTCGCTGAAGACCTACTACGAGACCCAGTCGTCCGGCCGCTACAGCGTCGACGGCGAGGTCTCCGACTGGGTCAAGGTCAACTACAACGAGGCCCGCTACGGTCGCGACTGCGACGTCAACGGCGTCTGCACCGACACCAACATGTGGGCGCTCGTCACCGACGCCGCCAACAAGTGGGTCGCCGACCAGAAGGCCGCCGGCCGCACCGACGCGCAGATCGCCGCCGACATGAAGTCCTACGACCAGTGGGACCGGTACGACTTCGACGGTGACGGCGACTTCAACGAGTCGGACGGCTACATCGACCACTTCCAGATCGTCCACGCCGGCGGCGACCAGTCCGACGGTGACCCGCAGCAGGGTGAGGACGCCATCTGGGCGCACCGCTGGTACGCGTACAACACCTCGGCCGGGATCACCGGCCCCGCCACCAACAAGGCGGGTGGCACGCAGATCGGCAACACCGGCGTCTGGATCGGTGACTACACCGTCCAGCCCGAGAACGGCGGCCTGAGCGTCTTCGCTCACGAGTACGGCCACGACCTCGGTCTGCCGGACGACTACGACACCTCCGGTGGCACGAACAACAACAGCGAGTTCTGGACCCTGATGGCCCAGAGCCGTCTCTCCGGCGCCGGCGAGCCCCTCGGCACGCGCCCGGGTGACCTCGGTGCCTGGCAGAAGCTGCAGCTCGGCTGGCTGGACTACGAGACCCTGGTCGCGGGTCAGAAGCGGACCCTCGAGCTCGGCCCGCAGGAGTACAACAGCACCAAGGCGCAGGCCGCCGTCGTGGTCCTGCCCGACAAGGAGGTCACCACCGACCTCGGTGCACCGTTCGCCGGCGAGAAGCAGTACTTCTCCGGCAACGACGACAACCTCAACACCACGCTGACCAAGTCGGTCGACCTCACCGGGGCCACCTCGGCGTCGTTCGACCTCAAGGGCCGCTACAACATCGAAGAGGGTTACGACTACCTCTACTTCGAGGCCTCCACCGACGGCAAGGCGTGGACCGCGCTCAACGGCACGGTCGACGGTGCCCCGCTGGGCGTCGACGGCGCTGTGCCGCCGCGCCCGGCTCTGGGTGGCGACAGCGGTGGCGAGTGGAAGAACATCAGCATCCCGCTGACCGCGTACGCCGGTAAGACGGTGCAGGTCCGCCTGCACTACATCACCGACGGTGGTCTGTCCGCGGGCGGCTTCTTCGGCGACGACCTCACCATCACGGTGAACGGTGCCGCGGTCTCCACCGACGGTGCCGAGGGCACCCCGGCCTGGACCGCTGCCGGCTTCAGCGTCGAGGGTGACTCGATCACCGCCGAGTACGACCACTTCTACATCGCCGGTAACCGCACGTACACGTCGTACGACAAGTACCTGAAGACCGGCCCGTACAACTTCGGCTGGCCGACCAGCAAGCCGGACTGGGCCGAGCACTTCGCGTACCAGCAGGGTCTGCTGATCTCGTACAACGACACGTCGTTCGCCGACAACAACGTCAACCAGCACCCCGGTCAGGGCCGCAACCTGATCGTGGACAGCCACCCGGCCCCGTTCTACAACCTCGAGGGCCAGCCGTGGCGGGCGCGCATCCAGCTCTACGACGCGCCGTTCGGCACGACCAAGGCCGACTCCTTCACGCTGCACGTCAACGACAAGGCGAGCTACGTGCGGGGCCAGGCGGCCCAGCCGACCTTCGACGACACCAAGAAGTACTTCTACGACGAGATCCCGTGGGCCGGCGTCAAGCTGCCGGCCGTGGGCGTCAAGATCAAGGTCGTCGAGCAGAGCGGCACCTCGCTCAAGGTCAAGTTCTCCTGATCCACCGCAGCACAGCGACGCCCGGGGCCTCGGCCCCGGGCGTCGCCCTTTTCTCACCCCCACGGGAACCCGCAGGACCGGGCCCGGGTCTCACTCACGGAGGTGGGTCATGATCTCGTTTTCCCGTACGGCCACAGCAACGTTCCTGGTCCTCACGAGCCTGACGGCCTGTTCAGCCGGGTCTCCCGTGGCACCGGGCACCTCCGTGCCGGTCCCGCCCAGCGCCTCGGCGACCTCCGTCACGCCGCCCAGCGAGCCCGCCGTCTCGCCCAGCGGCCCGTACAACTCGGTGCCCAACGGCCCGGCGCCCTCCAAGCCGGCCGGCATCCCCAAGACGCCGACGGACATCGTCCGCTCACCCGGCTGGATCGAGGGCACCATCACCCGCGGCGGCACCGGCCCCTGCTACGGCCTGGTCACCTTCGACGGCGTCGCCTACGCGATGTACTCGGACAAGGGCGCGAAGCTGACCCAGGGTGACCACATCAAGGCCGAGCTGACCCCGGCCAGACTGCGCATCGACTGTGGCGCGGGCATCCCGGTGAGCATGGGTGCCATCCAGCACTTTCCCTAGGCCCGTACGCTGGTTCGCATGAGTGCCCAGGTGGACGAGGCGTGCGTACTGACGGAGGGTCCCTGGACCCACCGTTTCGTCGGCGCCAACGGCAGCCGCTTCCACGTGGTCGAGGCGGGCACCGGACCGCTCGTCCTGCTGCTGCACGGCTTCCCCGAGTTCTGGTGGGCGTGGCACGACGTGCTGACCCGGCTCGCCGACGCGGGCTTCCGGGCGGTCGCGATCGACCTGCGCGGCTACGGCGCCAGCGACAAGCCCCCGCGCGGCTACGACGGCTACACGATGGCCGCCGACGTGACCGGCCTGATCCGCGCCCTCGGCGAACGCTCCGCGATGATCGTCGGGGCGGGCGCCGGCGGCATGATCGGCTGGGCAGCGGCGGCCTTCCACCCCAAGATGGTCAGCCGGCTCGTGGTGCTCGGCGCGGCCCACCCGTTGCGGCTGCGCGCGGCGCTGTTCGCCGACCCCCGCGGCCAGGCGGCGGCGAGCGCGTCGATCCTGCGCTTCCAGGTCCCCCGCTACGAGCACGTGCTGACGAAGAACGACGCGGCGCTGGTCGGCGAGCTGATCGAGCACTGGAGCGGTCCGAGGTGGACGCAGACGGCCGCGTTCGACGAGTACGTCGCGCGGTGCCGGGAGGCCATGCAGATCCCGCAGGCGGCGTTCTGTGCGCTGGAGGCGTACAGGTGGGTGTTCCGTTCGGCGCTGCGACTGCAGGGCTACCGGTTCGTCAAGCTGATGCAGCAGCCGCTGGTCACCCCGACGCTGCAGATGCACGGTGAGCTGGACACGGCGGTGCTGCCCCGTACGGCCCAGGGCTCGGGCCGGTACGTGATCGCGCCGTACGAGTGGCGCCTGATCCCGGACGCCGGCCACTTCCTGCACCAGGAAGCGCCGGATCTCGTCACCGGCGAGATCCTGCGCTGGCTGAAGGCGTGAGGCCCGTCAGACTCGGTGCTCGTAGAGCTGGGTGACCTCGTTGGCCGGCGCCCAGCCCTGGTAGACCCCGAAGTCGAACTCCTCCAGCCCGAGCTCACGGGCGACCGGCGCCCGGCCACCGGTGTACTCCAGGCGCAGCCAGTTGTCGGCCTCGGCGAGCACGATGAACGGCTCACCCCGCCACGAACACGTCGTGCGGATGTAGACGAGCTCACCGAACTCGCCGGGCTTGAGCACCCGCACGTAGCGACCGGGCCGCACCTCGGTGAACCCGTCAGCGGGCTCGGGCGCATAGACCCGCACGTTCTCCCCGTCGGGCGCGGCGTCGTACTCCCGGCCGTGCCAGTTGACCACGTAGCCGTCGCGCATCACCGCTCACCGACCCGGCGCCACACCGGCGCGTCACAGTCGAAGACGGCGATCAGCTGCTCGGCGCCGTCGGCGATCCGCCACAACTGCGCACCGTGCGGCAACCGCACACTGTCCACCTTGAACTCCGCGATGACGTCCTTGCCCTCACCGGGGGCGAAACCGTTGCCCCGGAACGGTGGCCGCTCGATGACCCAGCCGTCCATGGCGCGTAGTGCCTGTTCGCTCTGGCCGCCGTACGGGATGCGGTAGAGGCTGGGCCGGTGCGCCGGCCAGCGGAGCACAAAGGCCTCCTTGGCATCCGCCTGATAGGGCGAACCGTCGTAGACCAGCCCGAGCGCCGAGAAGAGCTCACCCGGCGCCCGCAGATGCTCAACCTCACCCGCGCGGTGCACGAACCCGGCGACCCGGTCGTAACCCCGCTCGAGGTAGTAGTCGATCTGCTCGGCCGGCACAGCCTTCTGCATGACGGTGAGCTGCGCGGTCGGCTCAGCCGGCCGCTGCGGCAACTCGGCGGGCGCGTCGACCGGGTCACCGCCGAGCCCGGCCTCCACGGCCCAGCTGGCCAGCGCGATGACCTGCGGGCCGGGATACCTGGCGCCGATCGGCGAGGTCGGATTGACGGCGAACGACCAGGCCGGGTCGGGCCAGTTGCGGATCAGATCGACGAAGCGGACCCCGACCGTGCGGGTGGGCTCGGCGAAATGCTCGGCGAGCCGGTCCCGGCTGGTGAAGACGACCAGGAACCGGTCACCGTCGATCTCCTCGGTCCGGAACGCAAAACCGGACTCGCCGGGAGCGCTGCCGGGCCGCGAGTTGGGCGCGACGGGCACGAGCACGGTGGCGAGCAACAGGGTGGAGAGGAAGGAATCGGTGCTGACCTCATCGACGGCGCGGTAGAGGTCACGCTCGACCTCGTTCGCCGGGACGAAGTCTTCCTCGAAGTCTTCGCTGGTGTCGCCGGTCATGCCCGAGCCGGTCATGCCCGAGGTTGCCGCGGCCAGGCCTGATGCAGCTGGGCTGGTCACGCCGGGGCCGGTTGTGGCTGGGCCCGTTGCGGCTGGGCCTCGGCCGGTTGTGGCTGGGCCGGTTGTGGCTGGGCCTCGGCCGGTTGTGGCTGGGCCGGTTGTGGCTGGGCCGGTTGTGGCTGGGCCTCGGCCGGTT
>NZ_JBEZGQ010000223.1:6192-10407 GCF_040650095.1 Actinoplanes sp. NPDC048791
CCGGTTGTGGCTGGGCCGGTTGTGGCTGGGCCGGTTGTGGCTGGGCCTCGGCCGGTTGTGGCTGGGCCGGTTGTGGCTGGGCCGGTTGTGGCTGGCTCCTGCGGGTCGGCGCTCGGCTGAGGGCTGGAGGTGTTGCGGCTGTCGTAGGAGGTTTGTGACTGGTCGGTCGGCGCCTGCCGGGTCTGCGCCTGATCGTCCGGTGTGGGGACATTCCGGGGTCGGTCGGCGGGTGCTGGGGTGGTCGGCCGCTGGTCGGTCGATCCCGGTGTGCCCGACTGCTGATCCGTTGCTCCTGGCGAAGCCGACTGCTGATCTGTAGATCCCGGAGTGGCCGACCGCTGGTCCGTAGATCCGGGCCTGGCGGACTGCTGATCGCTTGATCCCGGCGAAGCCGACCGCTGATCTGTAGATCCCGGAGTGGCCAACCGCTGGTCCGTAGATCCCGGCCTGGCGGACTGCTGATCGGGCGATCCTGGTGTGGCCGGCCGCTGGTCCGTAGATCCTGGCCCGGCGAACCGCTGATCGGGCGATCCCGGAGTGGCCGACCGCTGGTCGGTTGATGCCGGCGGGATCGTGGGGCGAGCCGCTGCGGCCGGGACGAATGTGGACCGGCCGGCACCGCCCGCGCCAGGGATGACCGGTGGGGCCAGCCCGGGCTGCGACTGACCTGAACCACCCGGCTGATTCCCGGTGGCCGGCCCGGTTGACGGCGTCTGGGTGGTCGACGCCGGGTTGCGGTTCCCCGCGAGCGCCTGGGCGGCCGCGGCCATGGAGGAAGGCCGTTCCTCGGGCGGCGTGACCTGGCGGCGGGGCAGACCACCCGGGCCCTTGCTCTGGTCGTCGGCACCCTGCTCGGCCCGCTCCGAGGTGGTCGGCGTGGAGCCGGCCTCCTTGGCGGCGGCCTGACCGGCGAGCTTGGCGGAGATCGCCCCGTCACGCGCGGCGAGCTTGGCCGAGATCGCTCCGGCGCCACCCTCGACCGGCTGACCCGGCGTTACGTCGTCGGTGTCCGGCGGCGGCGGGATGTGGGCGGGCAGGGGCGGCGTCTGAGCCATCGGGGTTCGCGTGGGCAGCGGCGAGTCCGGCCGCGGCGAAGCAGCCGCGGGTGTACTGCCGGAACCTGGGGAGCCACCCCGGCTACCCAAAGCGTCGAGCGCACTGGGAGCGGAAGCGGACCGCGCAGGCACCCCGGAGCTGCCGGTACGTGCCGGGTCACTCGGGGGCAGGGTCGGCGGCCGGTAGGCAGCAGGCACGTCACCTGCGGACCGGCCCGGCGTCACCGGCTGGGGTGCAGGCCCGCCGGACTCACCCGCGAACGCACGGGGGCCCTGCGCGCCGGCAGGTGGCTGCGCGCCCGGGTCGGACTGATTGCCGTAGCTCGCCGGCTGGTCGGCGTAGCCACCCGGCTGGGCCGGACGGGCACCACCAGACGTGCCGAAGCCGTTGAACTGCCCGCCGGGAATGCCACCGTCCTGCCCGGCCGGAGTGCCCGGCACGCGGGACGGAAGCCCACTCGGCAGCACGGCACCCGGCGTCCGCAGCGGCAGCCCACCCGGACCGACCGGTCCGGCGGAACCGGCGTCGGCCGGTTGCTCAGCGGCCGAGTCGGAGTACCGGCTCCCAGGCGTGGCCCCACCGGCATACCCGGAACCGGTCGAAGCCGCCGACCCCCCAGGCGCCGCCGGCCCGGCCACAGCCCCACCTGAGACTGCGGCACCGGACCCCGAACCGCCATAAGCCGGACCACCCGAGGTGGCACTGCCATAAGCCGAATCACCAGGCCCCGAACTCCCGGACCCCGGAGCGCCATAGGCCGAACCACCGGAACCGCGATCAACCGACCCGGATCCACCAGGACCAGACCCACCAGCACCAGATCCACCGGGACCCGATCCACCCGGAACCGATCCGCCCGGACCCGATCCACCATAAGCCGGACCACCCGAGCCTGGGCCGCCGTAAGCCGGACCACCCGAGCCCGAACCGCCGGAGCCTGGGCCGCCGTAAGCCGAATCGCCCGAGCCTGGACTGCCGTAAGCCGAGCCACCCGGGTCGGGACCGCCGTAGGAGGCGTCGCCGGAGCCGGGAGCGCTAGAGCCCGGAGCACTGTAAGAAGGGGCGGAAGCAGGCGCCGGGCTGCCCTGGATCGGCCCGCCGGACGCCGGAGCCGCGTAGGCCGCGGCGTTGTAGCCCTGGGCCGCCGCCGTCGCCGCCAGGGTCGCGGCCGCGTGCAGGTCCTGGATGCGGTTCGGGGCGTTGCTGCCCGCCGGGCCCGGGCCGCGGGTCGGCAGGCGCAGGTCACCCCGGGAGAGCTGGGCCACGAACCAGGCCGGCAGGTAGCCCTCGATGGGCAGGCCGGGGTTGACCGCCAGCCACCATTCGAGGTTGGGCCAGGTGTCGGCCAGTTCCGCGTACGCGACGCGGCGGGCCGAGCCGGTGTAGTCGGCCAGGCAGGCCTGCAGCGCCGACGGCGAGGTGAAGGCGAGGACGTGCGTACGGCCGCCGGTGCTCCACGTGCCCCAGCCGAGCGGGGCGAGGCCGGCGAGGGCGTCGGCCGAGACCGGAAGGAGCAGGTCGACACCGGCGAGAATGCGGAAGTAGGACTCCTGGTCGTCGGTGCGCAGTGCGTTGCGCATCGCGATCTCGGCGTCCGTAGCCGGTTCCCACTCGGTCACGTCCACCTCTCCCTTCGCGGCGAACGGGCCATCTCAACGCGTACAACCTACAAGGTCAGGCCACGATCACAATGGGCGGCTGTACGCATACAGCCGAGAAGGTGTCCAGCGGCGTCATCGGTGCCCGTCAGAGCATGATTGTGTCGCGCAGCGATACTGCCCGATGACCCGGGGTAGCCGACCCGTCCGGTGACACGGAAACGGCCGGAACGGGATGTCCCGGCCGTGCCGCGAGATGGGTGCCTCGGGGACTCAGAGGAAGCGCTTCTCCGCGCTGCTCTCCGTCGCCGCGTAGTCCTGCGCGGACTGCTCGACGGCCATCTGGATGTCGCGGAGGATGTTCTTGAGGTCGGTGGCGGCATTTGTCCACTTCAGCTGACGCTGGTGGTACGCCGTCTGGGCCTTGCCCTCCCACGTGTCCACCAGCGGACGCGCGACGGAGTCGAGGTGGCTGAGCTTGGTGTCGAGCTCGTTGACAGCCTTGTTGATGTCGACGCCGGCCTGAGCCAGGGAACTGAAGTTGACGCGAAGCAGACCGTCACTCATGTCGTGCTCCTTTCCAGGTCGGAGTTAGAGGGGAAGGCTGACGCCGCCGCCACCGGACTTGGTCACCAGGCTGGCGGCCGACGAGTCGGAGGTGTCGTAGCCGGTACCGGAGGTCTTGATCGACTCGGCGGTGTCCGCGAGCGCCTTGTTGAGCTGCGCGAGGTCCTGCTGGTACTGGTTCTTCACGGACTCGAACGCCCGGCCGCCGCTGCCGACCCACGCGGACTGCAGCACGGAAAGCTCGTTCATGAGCTTCTTCAGCATCCTGGTCAGCTCGTGGTTGACCTGGTCGAACTCACCGGCAACCTTCGCCATGTCCCCGGAATTTGCCTGCGTCGTCTCGGACACCCCGGACGTCACCCCGCTTTCTTGATCGTCTGTCTCGCACCGGGTCCGGTATGGATGAGCCCCGTTGGACGAGCCCTGCTGGACGAGCCCGGGTGCGCTGACGTGGCCCTCAGATTAACCGCTCCCGCACAGTGGTGGGGGGCGCCCCTGAGCTGCCGTTCATTCATTGCCGTCGCTGAGGGTAACGGGCCGCACGCAGCGACGGTAGCCCCGTCGGACAACCTGTGGATATCGACGCCGCCCCCTGCGTACGCGGCACGCGCCATACGATGAGGCCGCTCAGGCAGCGATTCAGGGAGAGGCGGGCGCGACGGTGACGGCAGACCTGGTGGGTGGCCGGGACTTCCCCGAGCTGAGCGGCGCGGGCGAGCGGCTGCCGAAGGTACGCACCCAACGTGTCCGACATGGACGATTGTTCGGTATTCGCACCGGTCAGTGGGTCAGCACCCAGGTGGCCGCCGTCGCCTTACTGGTCGGCGCCCTGAACGGCCCGATCGCGCTGGCCGCCGGGGCCTTCGTGGCGATCGTGCTGCTGGCCGTCACGTGGCTGCGGCTGCGCGGGCGGTGGGCGTTCGAGTGGCTCGGCACGGCGATGCGCTTCGCCGGCCGCCGGCACACCGCGCCGGCCGCGGACGGTCCGGCCGCC
>NZ_JBEZGQ010000224.1:0-10405 GCF_040650095.1 Actinoplanes sp. NPDC048791
GTCACGCCCGGACCGGCGGGCCAGCCGCACCGCGCCGGCCAGCAGCACGAGGTTGAGCGCCGGTCCCAGCCACGCGCGCAGCAGCACGTGGAACGCGATGCCGCCTGGTCCCCAGAGCAGCCAGCCGATCACCGCCAGGGACACCCCGGCCAGGGTGAGCACCACCGGGTCGGACGCGACCGTACGGGGCAACGAGCCGGACCGCTCGGGTGGCATCGCGATCCTCCTGCGGGCGTTCGGGCTCGGCACGGCCACGCCGCGCCCACTTACTACACCGGTACGCGGTAGCGGTGCGGGTGCACGCCCGGGGTGACACCGGTGCGCGGCCCGTTTTACGGTTAGCTTTCTTAACCGTTTAAGGTCTCCGCTGGCCCGGTGCCGAATCGTTACTCGGTTGATCAAGCGGAAACATTGCGAAACACCGTTTCCACCTCTTGACTGGCAACCGGGGGAACCGGAGACGGTGACGGTGATGTCACGCCCCGGCGTGATGTGAGATAGGGAGAGGTATGTTCGGTCAATCCAATAGCCCGCGCTTCAGGAGCGCGCTCGCCGGCACGCTGGGCATCGGCCTGGTGTTCGGCCTGGCTGCTTGCGGCGGCAGTGACGACTCGGACGACGATTCCAACACGGCCGCGCAGTCGATCGACTGCGCGCAGTTCAGCTCGTTCGGAGACCTCAAGGGCAAGACGGTCTCGGTCTACACGGGCATCGTGACGCCCGAGGACAAGGCGTACAAGGACTCGTACAAGCCTTTCGAGCAGTGCACCGGCGTGACCATCAAGTACGAGGGCGACAAGTCCTTCGAGACGCAGATCCTGGTCCGCGCCAAGGCGGGCAACCCGCCGGACCTGGCGATCGTGCCGCAGCCCGGCCTGCTCCAGCAGCTCGTGGCCACCGGCAAGGCCGTCGAGGCGCCGGCCGAGGTCGCCGCCAACGTCGACAAGTTCTGGGACAAGAACTGGAAGGAGTACGCGACCGTCAACGGCAAGTTCTACGGCGCGCCTTCCGGGGCCAGCGTCAAGTCGCTGGTCTGGTACTCGCCGAGCGAGTTCAAGGACGCCGGTTACGCGGTGCCGACGACGCTCGACGAGCTCAAGACGCTGACCGACAAGATGGTCGCGGACAAGAAGAAGCCGTGGTGCGCGGGCATCAGCAGCGGTGAGGCGACCGGCTGGCCGCTCACCGACTGGCACGAGGACATGATGCTGCGCCTCAGCGGCCCGGAGACCTTCGACAAGTGGGTCAAGCACGAGATCCCGTTCAACGGCCCCGAGTCCTCGGCGGCGCTGGACGCGGTCGGCGGTTACCTGAAGAACCCGGCGTACGTCAACGGTGGCCTGGGCGACGTCAAGAGCATCGCCACGACCACCTTCCAGGACGCCGGCCTGCCGATCCTGGAGGGCACCTGCTCGCTGCACCGCCAGGCCAGCTTCTACGCGGCGAACTTCCCCAAGGGCACCAAGGTGGCCGAGGACGGCGACGTCTTCGCGTTCTACCTGCCGGGCAAGACCGCCACGGACAAGCCGGTGCTCGGTGGTGGCGAGTTCAACGTGGCGTTCGCGGACCGTCCGGAGGTCAAGGCCTTCCAGACGTACCTGTCGACCGACACCTGGGCGAACATCAAGGCCAAGGCCTCCCAGGGCTGGGTCAGCGCCAACAAGAAGCTCGACCCGAACAACCTGAGCAACCCGATCGACAAGCTGGCCGCGACGATCCTGCTCGACCCGAACACGGTCTTCCGCTTCGACGGCTCGGACCAGATGCCGGCCGCCGTGGGCTCCAACGCCTACTGGAAGCAGACGACGAGCTGGATCACCGGACAGGACACCAAGACGACGGTGGACAACATCGAGAAGGCCTGGCCCAAGTGATCTGAATCTTCACCCGGGGCCGGTCGCCGCAAGGCGACCGGCCCCGCCGCTCTCCAGAGGAGGTACGGGTCGCGTGTTCGACACCGCCGACACCACCGCCGAGAAGTTCACGCAGATGTTCGCTGCGATCCTTCTCTTCGCCGCGGTCGTGGGCATCATCCTGTTCATCGCGGGGCGCTTCGGCGGCCGCCGCGGTGACAAAATCGTCGCCTATTCCTATCTCGCCCCGACGCTGATCATGCTGCTCGTCGGGCTCGTCTACCCCGGTGTCCGCACCATCTACCAGTCGTTCTTCAACGCGGCCGGCAGCGCCTTCATCGGCCTGGACAACTACAAGACGATCTTCACCGACAACGACCAGCTGACCGTGCTGCGCAACACCGTCTTCTGGGTCGTGGTGACGCCGTTCGTGGCCACCGCGGTCGGCCTGCTGTACGCCATCCTGGTCGACAAGGCGAAGATGGAGTCCTTCGCCAAGGCGCTGGTCTTCCTGCCCATGGCGATCTCGTTCGTGGGCGCGTCGATCATCTGGAAGTTCGTCTACGAGTTCCGCCCCGACCAGGGCAACGTCAAGCAGATCGGCTTGCTCAACCAGGTCCTGGTCTGGCTCGGCGGCAGCCCGCAACAGTGGCTGGTCGACTCGCCGCTGAACACGTTCCTGCTGATCGTGGTCATGATCTGGATCCAGGCCGGCTTCGCGATGACCGTGCTGTCGGCGGCCATCAAAGCCATCCCGGACGACATCATCGAGGCCGCCCGCCTCGACGGCGTCGGCCCGTGGGGCATGTTCCGCTTCGTGACCCTGCCGGCCATCCGCCCGGCGGTCGTGGTCGTGCTGACCACCATCGGCATCGGCACGCTGAAGGTCTTCGACATCGTGCGCACGATGACCGGCGGCCAGTTCAACACCAGCGTCATCGCCAACGAGTTCTACAGCCAGAGCTTCCGCAGCGACAACCAGGGCCTCGGCTCGGCCCTCGCGGTGCTGCTGTTCCTGCTGGTCATCCCGATCGTCGCCTACAACATCCGGCAGATCCGCAGTTCGGAGGCGCTATGACCACCGTCACGCCGGTCACCACGACGCCACCGCTGACCCCGGACAAGCCGAACGCGGCGGCGGTCGCCAAGAAGAAGCTGACCTCGCCCTGGGCCTCGCTCGCGGCCCTGGTCATCGCGGTGCTCTGGACGCTGCCGACGTTCGGATTGCTGGTGTCGTCGTTCCGCCCCGAGCGGGCGATCAAGACGACCGGGTGGTGGACCTTCTTCTCCGACCCGAAGTTCACCATGGACAACTACAAGGCCGTGCTGGACGCGGAGAGCGGCGCCGGGCTCGGCTCGTTCTTCGTGAACTCACTGGTGATCACCATCCCCTCGGTGCTCATCCCGCTGAGCCTGGCCTGCCTGGCCGCGTACGCGTTCGCCTGGATCAAGTTCCCCGGGCGCAACATCCTGTTCCTGGCGATCTTCGCGCTGCAGATCGTGCCCCTGCAGGTGACGCTGATCCCGCTGCTCACGCTGTACGTGGACGCGGGCCTGGCGAACACCTTCTGGACGATCTGGATCTCGCACGCCATCTTCGGCCTGCCGCTGGCGATCTACCTGCTGCACAACTTCATGCGGGAGATCCCGGCGACGCTGCTGGAAGCGGCCCGGGTGGACGGCGCCGGACACGTGTCGATCTTCTTCCGGGTGCTGCTGCCGCTGCTGCGACCGGCCCTGGCCGCGTTCGGCATCTTCCAGTTCCTCTGGGTGTGGAACGACCTGCTGGTCGCCCTCACCTTCGCGGGCGGCGGCGACGCGGTCGCCCCGATCACCGTGGCGCTGGCCAACCTCAGCGGCACCCGCGGCACGGCCTGGCACCTGCTGTCGGCGGGCGCCTTCGTGTCGATCCTGGTGCCGGTGACGATCTTCCTGCTGCTCCAGCGGTACTTCGTCCGCGGCCTGCTCGCGGGCAGTGTCAAGGGCTGACCCGAGGCGCACAAGGGGCCCGGGACCGCTGCGGCGGATCCGGGCCCTTCTGTCGTACCCGGCCCTTAGGGTCGGGCGATGACCGTGCACAAGCTGTCGCGGGCCGATGCGCGCCGCATCGCCGTGCGCGCCCAGCTGCTGGACGCGCGCTCACCGACCGATCTGTTCGAGGTGGTGCGGCGCCTGACGCTGCTGCAGAACGACCCGGCCACCGCCGTCGCGCCCAGCGCCGACCTGGTGCTGTGGAGCCGGCTCGGCCCGGCCTACCGGCCCGGGCAGCTGCGCGACGCCCTCGACGAGCAGGCCCTGCTGGAGCTGCACGGCATGGTCCGCCCGCCGGAGGACATCGCGCTGTACCGGGCCGAGATGGCCGAGTGGCCCGGACGGCCACCGCTGCGCGAGTGGCAGGAGGACCTGCGGGAGTGGGTCGACGCCAACAACGGCTGCCGGCTCGACATCCTGCACCGGCTGCGCGCCGACGGCCCGCTGACCACCCGCGAGCTGCCGGCCACCTGCGAGATCCCGTGGCGTTCCTCCGGCTGGACGGACAACCGCAACGTCACGAAGCTGCTCGGCTTCCTGGTCCAGCGCGGCGAGGTGGCCGCGGCCGGCCGGCGTGGCCCCGACCGTCTGTGGGACCTGGCCGAGCGGGTCTATCCGGACGACGTGGTGCCCTACGAGGAGGCGCTGCGCCGCCGCGACGAACGCCGGCTCAGCGCGCTCGGCATCGCCCGGGCGAAGGCGCCGAAGAGCCCGAGCGAGCCCGACGACGTGGGCGCCGCGGGCGAGCCGGCGACCGTCGAGGGTCTGAAGGGCCAGTGGCGGGTCGACCCCTGGCACCTGGATCAGCGCTTCACCGGCCGGGTCGCCCTGCTGTCCCCGCTCGACCGCCTGGTCTACGACCGCCGGCGCCTGACCGAGCTGTTCGAGTACGACTACCAGCTGGAGATGTTCAAACCGGCCGCGAAGCGCCGCTGGGGCTACTGGGCGATGCCGATCCTGGACGGCGACCGGCTGGTGGGCAAGCTGGACGCCGCCGCGGACCGCCGGGCCGGAGTGTTCCGGGTGCACACGATCCACCAGGACGTCCCCTTCACCCCCGCGAGGACCGCCGCCGTGCGGCACGAGATCGCCGACCTGGCCGACTGGCTCGGTCTCGACCTCGTGCTGCCGGCCTGAGACCCCTCGCGGCTCTCACCCCCCGATGAACGAGTCGATCGAGTTGGGACCCTTCCACTCCGAGGTCGGGGTGAATCCCTGGATCAGTCCGTCCGTGCCGAGCCACGCCGCCCCGATGACGTTGACCGCGCTCGGCGCGATGGCATCGACCTCCCCCTTCAACGCCTTCGCCGGCGCGGGCATCTGATACGAGATCCCGTTGCCCGCCGTGCTGGAGGAGGTGAACTCGTCGGCGACCTTGAGCGTGGACCCGGTCCAGAAGATGTCGTACTTCTTGTCGCCGACGCTGACATAGTCGGGCACATTGTCGAAGCCCACCCCGTAGAGGTTCCAGTCGGCCGGGACCTCCGCGATCGATCGCTGGTTGTCGGTGAAAGTGGAGTCGGCGGGATAGACGGCGTTTCTGACGAGAACGAGCGACGTCGGTGCCGCCGCGAGGTCGAGCGGACCCGTCGTCTCGTTGCGGACGCTGAACCGCATGTCGAATTCCGTCCAGTCCTTGACGTCCTTGCTGTTCTTCCGGACCACCCACGCGTTGTAGTGCTCGACAGTCAGCTTCACCGGCCCGGCGCGCCACTTCGCGATGTACTCGCTCAGGCTCAGCGGGCGGGCGGAGGTGCTCACGGTCGGGACCGGGGTGGACTTCTCCTTCTCGGTGGCCGCGCTGGTGGCGGCCGCGACGACGGACGAGGCCGCGACCACCGCGAGGAAGAGCGTCACCCGCGCGGCCACCGACCAGCTCTGGATACCGGGCAGCTGATTGATCAGATAGCCGAGAACGGCGCTGAGCACAACTGCGACAACAACGAGAAGGATGACGCCCCCCGAACGGTGCGTAGCGGTTCGGCCAGGTTCAGCCTCGACCGTCGCAAGGGGCGGGCACAGTGGAATTTGTCAGCACTTTCGTGAGTCGCGCTCACGAGCGCCGCCCCGCTCAGCCGTCGATGTGCAGCGGGGTCACGTGCCAGATGTCGCGGCAGTAGTCGCGTACCGTGCGGTCCGAGGAGAAGAAGCCGCTGCGGGCCGTGTTCAGGATGGACGTGCGGGTCCAGCCCTCCCGGTCGCGCCAGGCGCGGGCCACCCGGTCCTGGCAGTCCACGTAGGCGCGGTAGTCGGCCAGCGTCAGGTATTCGTCGCGGTTCAGCAGGTCGTCCACGATCTCCTTGTCGTAGTGGGCCACCGTGTCGAGCACCTCCCGCAGTTCCGCGTCCCGGTCGTAGTAGGCGCGCGGTTCGTAACCCCGGGCCCGGACCGCGTCCACCTCCGTGGTGTCCAGGCCGAACAGGAAGAAGTTGTCCGCGCCGACGCGGTCGCGGATCTCCACGTTGGCGCCGTCCAGAGTGCCGATGGTGAGCGCGCCGTTGAGGGCCAGCTTCATGTTGCTGGTGCCGGAGGCCTCCTTGCCGGCCAGCGAGATCTGCTCGGACAGGTCCGCGGCCGGGATGATCAGCTGGGCCCGGGAGACGTTGTAGTCCGGCAAGAAAATCATTTTCAGGTACGGCGAGACGACCGGGTCCTCGTTGACCAGGTCGGCCACCGTGTTGGCCAGGCGCATGATCCGCTTGGCCGCGTAGTAGCCCGGCGCCGCCTTGCCACCGAACACGATCGTGCGGGGCACCACGTCCTGGACCTGGTCCCGGCGGATCCGGTGGTACTGCGCGACGACGTGCAGCACCCGCAGCAGCTGTCGCTTGTACTCGTGGAACCGCTTGATCATCACGTCGCAGAGCGCGTCCGGGTCGATCGCCACGCCGGTCGCGGCCAGCGCGTGCCGGGCCAGTTCCTCGCGGTTGCGCCGCTTGACCTCGCGCCACTGCTCGCGGAAGCCGGGATCGTCGGCGGCCGGCTCCAGCTCGACCAGCCGGTCCAGGTCGGTCAGCCACTCCCGACCACCGATCCGCCCGCTGATCAGGTCGGACAGCCGCGGGTTGGCCAGCCGGACGAACCGGCGGGGCGAGATGCCGTTGGTGACGTTGTGGAAGCGTCCCGGCCACAGCTCGGCGAAACCGCGCAGGGTGGTGGCGGCCAGCAGGCGCGAGTGCAGCTCCGCGACGCCGTTGACCGCCGAGCTGCCCACCACGGCCAGGTGCGCCATCCGGACCCGCTGCTCGCCGCCCTCCTGGATGATCGACAGTTCCCGCAGCTTGGCGTCGTCACCCGGGTAGCGGGCGGCAACCTCCTGCAGGAACAGGTGGTTGATCAGGAAGATGATCTCCATGTGCCGGGGCAGCAGCCGCTGCACCAGCGCCACCGGCCAGGTCTCGAGCGCCTCGGGCAGCAGCGTGTGACACGTGTACGCGAACACCCGCCGGGTGATCGACCAGGCCCGGTCCCACTCCAGGCCCTCCTCGTCGACCAGCATCCGCATGAGCTCGGCGATGGCCATCACCGGGTGGGTGTCGTTGAGCTGGATGACCACCTTGCCGGCGAAGTCGTCCCAGTCGTTGTTGCGCAGCCGGAACCGCCGCACGATGTCCCGCAGCGCGCAGGTGACCAGGAAGTGTTGCTGCTTGAGGCGCAGCTCGCGGCCGAGCTCGGTGCTGTCGTCCGGGTAGAGGACCTTGCTGATGTTCTCCGAGCGGACGATCTCCTCGACCGCCTCACCGTACTGGCCGGCGCCGAAGCGGGACAGGTCGAAGGACTCCCGGGCGGCCCGGGCGCGCCACAGCCGGATGATGTTGACCGTGGTCGTCCCGTACCCGGGCACCAGCATGTGGCTGGGCTCGCCCAGCACGACCTCGCCCGGCACCCAGCTCTTGCGCAGGCCCTCCAGGGGCTCGACGTGGCCGTAGAAGCCGACCGTCTGCTGGTCGTCGGAGGCGTGGAACTCCCACGGGTTGCCGTAGAAGGTCCAGTCGTCGGGCCGCTCGACCTGGCCGCCGTCGTGGAAGGCCTGCTTGAAGATGCCGAAGTCGTAGCGGATGCCGTATCCGACCGCGGGGATGTCCTGGGTCGCCATGGCGTCCAGCAGGCAGGCGGCGAGCCGGCCCAGGCCGCCGTTGCCCAGGCCGGGCTCGACGTCCAGGGCGTCCAGGTCCGAGCTCGACAGCCCGAGGCCCTCCAGCGCGCGGCGGGCGCTGTCCTCGGTGCCGGAGTAGAGCAGGTTCTGGTCGAGCTGCTTGCCGAGCATGTACTCGGCCGACAGGTAGTAGATGAACCGGGGGTTGGCCCGGTAGTGCGCGGCCGCCGTGCGGATGTAGCGGTCGACGAGCCGGTTCCGCACGGTCAGGGCGAGCGAGTGGTAGGCGTCCTGCGCGCTGGCCGACTCCAGGGTCGTGCCGCGCTGGTAGTACAGGTTGCTGAGCAGGTCGCGCCCGAAATCGCCGGGCGTGTCGCCGGAGTGCGGCGACGTCACGTAGGTCACGGCTGGTCCCTCCCGACGGTGATCCGTCCCTCGACGGTCTCACGGGGAGTATCAACGCTCAGCGGAAACGCCCCGCTCCGGGGTACGGAACGGGGCGTTTCGCGGCGTTAGGCGGACAAGTCGTCGGAGATTTCGTCCTCGGGGTCCTCGGTGGGGTCCTCGTCCGGCTCCGGGCTGGTGGTCGGCGTGGGCTCCGCCGTGGGGGTGTCGTCAGTCGGGGTTTCGTCGACCGGCGTGTCCTCGGCCGGCGGCGTCGGCTGCGGGGTGGGTGACACGGTGGGCGTGGGGGTCGGCTTGACCACCGCGCCCTTCTTCTGCGTCACCGAGACCTTGGTGGCGGTGTAGGCGGTGCCGACCCGGGTGCCGTTGACGGTGATCCTGGCCCCGACCGCGACCGTCTTGAGGGTGGTGCGCTTGCCGTTGACGACCACGCGCAGGCTGCCCGGCACGGTGACGGTCACGGTCTGCCTGCGGACATCCTTGGTGCCGCCGCTGGCCAGCAGCGTCACGGTGCCCGCGGCGGCGTCGACGGCGGTGACCTTGCCGGACGCGGCGAACGGCGTCCGCACGGGCTTCTTCGTCTTGTTCGGCTTCGGGTGCGCCTTCTGCGCGGAGACCGGCTTACCGCCCGGCTGGGCGAAGGCGGTGGCGGCCGTACCGACGGCGGGAACGACGATCCCGGCGGCCAGCAGGGCGGCGACAGCAGTACGACGCAGACGCATCGGGAGATCTCCTTGTTTCGGGGGTGAGATCAGCGTCGGCCCGCCGTGGTGCGAACGGGTGCCCGGCCCGGTTGCGGGCAGGTTGCCGTGCAAAGCGGGCGCTGCCGCGGCAGGCGTGTCCGAGCCGTGGCCGGCCTGGGCCTGGCCGTCTTCGGCGTGGTCGAGTTCGGCGGCAGCGATCCGGTCTTCGTGGTGTTCTGGCTGGCGGCTCTGGTGCTGATCGTCGGCGGTCAGCTCTGGGCGGCGTTCGGCCGCCCCCGATGACGGCTCAGGCCGGGCGCGGCGCCTCGGCGGCCGGCAGCGTGACGGTGAAGGTGCTGCCCTGGCCCAGCCGGGACTCGGCGGTGACCGAGCCGCCGTGCTCGGCGACGATGTTGCGTACGATGGCCAGTCCCAGGCCCGAGCCCTGCACCGCCTGGTCCATCGCGTTGGCCGCCCGGTGGAACGGGGTGAACAGGCCGGCCACGTCGCCCTCGGGGATGCCGATCCCGGTGTCGGTCACGGTCAGCACCGCCGCGTGGTCCACGGCCCGCAGCCGGTACGCGACCGCCCCGCCGGGCCCGGTGAACTTCACCGCGTTGTCCAGCAGGTTGCGCAGCGCCCGCTCGAGCTGCCGGGCGTCCCCGTCGACGAAGACCTGTTCCGCCTCCCCGGTCAGGCTGAGGTCGCGGCCGCGGGCCACCGGCTCGAACTCGGTCCGCAGCGCCGCCATCACCTCGGCCAGGTCCACCCGGGCCGTGGTCGCGCCGACCGTGTTGTTGGCCCGGTCCAGCAGCAGCAGGTCGGCGACCGTCTCCTGCAGCCGGTGGGCGTTGCGCAGGATCGCGGTGACACCGCGCTGCTGCAGCGGGGACAGGTCCCCGCCGTCGCCGTCGGCCAGCATCTCCGTGTAGCCCAGAATGCTGGTCAGTGGGGTACGCAGCTCGTGGGTCACGGTGGCGACGAAGGCGTCCTTGCGTTCGTCGAGCACCCGGAGCTCCGTGATCAGCCGGGCCTGGCGGCGTTGCAGGCGCTGCTGGCGCACGGTGTGGTCGACCTCGCGGGCCACGGTGGCGAGCAGGCGCCGCTCGTCGGCGGTCCAGTCCGGCTGGTCGGGGCGTACGACGTAGATGAAGCCGGGTGGGCAGTCGGCGTCGCCGCCGATGGGCACGGCCACGCCGCCCGGGACGTCGGGCACGAGCCGCACGGCGCCGGCCTCCCCGGCCAGGACCTCCCGCACGGTCCACTCCGGCATCGGCGGCGCGTTGTCGGGCCAGCGCACATCGACCTCGTCGGTGCCACCGACGGGGATCCGGCTG
>NZ_JBEZGQ010000225.1:0-10367 GCF_040650095.1 Actinoplanes sp. NPDC048791
CGCAGAGAAGGGGACCAAGTGACCACCGACGAACCGGTCGGCGCACCGCGGAAGCCGGCCGACGAGCCGGCCGCGGACCCGGCTGTCGCCACGGGCGTGCAGGACAAGCCGGCCGCCGCCCCGGACAAGAAGCCGGGCGACGACGACTCCTTCCTGAGCCACTTCCTGCACAACCTGTGGTCGGCCAACACGGTCACCGTGACCGTGCTCTCCGTCGTCATGGCCATGGTCATCGGCGCGATCCTGATCATCGTGTCCGACCCGGCGGTGCTGGACACGTTCTCGTACTTCACCGCCCGGCCCGGCGACGCGCTCAACGCCAGCTGGACCGTGGTCAGCAACGCGTACGCGGACCTGTTCAAGGGCGCGATCGTCGACCCGGCCGCGATCACCGCCTGGAGCAACGGCACCGGCACCTGGCGCCAGGTCGTCTTCCCGATCTCCGAGACGCTGACGTACGCGGCCCCGCTGGTCTTCACCGGCCTGTCGGTGGCGCTGGCGTTCCGCGGCGGCCTGTTCAACATCGGTGGCCAGGGCCAGGCGGTCGTCGGCACGATCTGCGCCGCGCTGGCCGGTTTCCTGCTGCCGCTGCCGCCGGTGATCCACCTGATCGCCGCGCTCGTCGCCGGCCTGCTCGGCGGCGCGCTCTGGGGCTTCGTACCGGGCATCCTCAAGGCCCGCACCGGCGCCCACGAGGTCATCGTCACGATCATGCTGAACTACACCGCCAACCTGTTCCTGAGCTGGCTGATCCTGCAGAAGGGCATCCAGCAGAGCGGGCGCAGCGACGCGATCAGCGAGCCGGTCGACTCCTCGGCGCAGCTGCCGGCCGTCGGCGGGGAGGTCCGGGTCAACCTGGGCATCGTGCTGGCCGTGCTGGCCACCGCGGCGGTCGCCTGGCTGCTCAACCGGTCGGCGTTCGGCTTCGAGCTGCGCGCGGTCGGTGCCAACCCGGCCGCCGCCCGCACCGCCGGCATCAGCGTCGCGCGCACGTACACCCTGCTCATGGTCACCGCCGGTGGCCTGGCCGGGCTCGGCGGCGCGACCCAGGTGCTGGGCACCGCGCACGCGCTGACCACCCAGGTGGCCGGCAACATCGGCTTCGACGGCCTGCTGGTCGCCCTGCTCGGCCGCAACCGGCCGTGGGGCACCCTGGCCGCCGCGGTGCTGTTCGGCGCGCTGCGGGCCGGCGGCAACCGGATGCAGTCTTTCTCGAGCATCTCCCTGGAGCTGGTGACCGTGCTCCAGGCCCTGATCGTCATCTTCATCGCCGCCCCGGCCCTGGTGAAGGCGATCTTCCACCTGCGGGCCGCCCGCTCCGCGCGGCTCGGCGCATCGATGGCGAAGGGCTGGTGACCCCGGTGTCGACGGCGACAGTGGAGGACCTGACACCGACCGCGGCCCCGGCCCGGTTCTGGGACCGGCAGCGGCGGCTCGGGGTCGGCGTGGTCCTGATCGGCCTGATCGCGACGGCCATCTTCGGGCCGCTCGCTCCCTCGAAGACCGCCCGGTTCACCCTGAGCGAGGACGCCGCCGGCGCGGCGCTGTCCATCAACGGCCAGCTGGGCACGATCCTGTTCGGCCTGGTCGCGGTGGTCGCGGGCGCGGTGCTGCTGGCCGGGCTGGCCCGCCGCTACCAGACCTCCGTGCTGAGTCTGGGCATCCTCGGCTTCGTGCTGTCGTTCCTGTGCTGGCAGGTGGCGGGCAAGTTCCTGCCGCTGGTCGACACGGCGAGCGGCACGCTGGAGCTCGCGGTCCCGCTGGTGCTCGGCGCCCTGGCCGGCGTGCTCGGCGAACGCTCCGGCGTGGTCAACGTGGCCATCGAGGGCCAGTTCCTGATGGGTGCGTTCGGCGCGGCCCTGGTCGGCACGATGGCGACCAGCGTCTGGGCCGGCCTGTTCAGCGCGGCGGTCGGCGGCGTGCTCATCGCGGCGATCCTGGCCGTGCTGGCGATCCGCTACCTGGTGGACCAGGTCGTGGTCGGCATCGTGCTCAACCTGCTGGCGCTCGGCATGACCGGCTTCCTCTACGAGCGGCTCATGCAGACCGACGCGCAGTCGTACAACCAGCCGCCGCGGATGCCCGAGTGGCGCATCCCCGGCCTGGCCGACATCCCGGTCGTCGGCCCGGTCCTGTTCGACACCAACCTGCTGGTCTGGCTGGCCCTGATCCTGGTCTTCGCGATCCACTTCGGGCTCACCCGGACCCGCTGGGGCCTGCGGACCCGGGCGGTCGGCGAGCACCCGACGGCGGCCGACACAGTCGGCATCCGGGTACGCGGCCTGCGCTACCTCAACGTGCTGCTGGGCGGCGTGATCGCGGGTGCCGGTGGTGCCTACTTCACGCTGGTGGCGACGGGCAGCTTCAACAAGAACATGACGGCGGGCGCCGGCTTCATCGCGCTGGCGGCGCTGATCTTCGGTCGCTGGACGCCGTTCGGGGCGCTCGGAGCGGCGCTGTTCTTCGGCTTCGCGCAGAAGCTGGCGACGTATCTGAGCGTCGCGGGCAGCTCGGTGCCGAGCCAGTTCCTCAACATGCTGCCGTACCTGGCGACCATCATCGCGGTGGCCGGACTGGTCGGCCGGGTCCGCGCGCCGGCCGCCGACGGGCAGCCCTACATCAAGAGCTGACCGGCCGTTCAGGGGAGCCGCGACCGGCCGGAACGGTGGTGGGGCAGAATCGGCGGCATGGAGATCGACTGGGGCTCGTTGCGGGCCGCCGCCATCGAGGCCATGCGCCGCGCCTACGCCCCGTACTCCGACTTCCCGGTCGGGGTGGCCGGGCTCGTCGACGACGGCCGGGTCGTGGTCGGCTGCAACGTGGAGAACGCGTCGTACGGCGTCGGCCTCTGCGCCGAGTGCGGCCTGGTCAGCTCGCTGCACGCCACCGGCGGGGGCCGGCTGGTGGCCGTCTCGTGCGTGGACGCCAACGGCCTGCCGCTGATGCCGTGCGGCCGCTGCCGCCAGCTGCTGTACGAGCACGGCGGGGCCGACTGCCTGGTGGAGGCGCTGCCCCGGCCGCTGCGGATGGCCGAGCTGCTGCCGAACGCGTTCGGGCCGGACGACATCGAGAAGGTCACCGGGCCGTCCGCGGTGCCGGCCGTGCCCGCCCAGCTGGCCAAGTGGCGCGGCCGCGGGACGGTGTTCGTGCACCCGGACCTCTCCGGCGGTGAGCAGGTGTGGACCGGCTACTGGGAGCGGTCGGCCGGCAGCCCCGGTGAGGCCGAGGCGGAGAAGGGTGTCCTCGAGGAGGGGCCGAACTTCGCGACTGCCGGTGCGGCGGTGACCTGGGGGCTCACCCGTACCCCCAGGGTCGTGGTCGTCGACGCCGAGGGCGGCCTGTCCTGGGCCGGCGAGGGAGAGCCGCCGGAAGGCATCGGAACCAAGTGGGAGCAACGATGAGCGAGTTCGCCGCGGTCGACGTCATCCGGACCAAGCGCGACGGCGGGGTGCTCTCCGACGCCGCGATCGACTGGGTCGTGGACGCGTACACCCGGGGTGCCGTCGCCGATGAGCAGATGTCCGCGCTCGCCATGGCCATCCTGCTGCGCGGGATGACCCCCGCGGAGATCGCCCGCTGGACCGCGGCGATGATCGCCAGCGGCGAGCGCCTGGACCTGTCGGCCGTCTCCCGGCCGACCGTGGACAAGCACTCCACCGGCGGTGTCGGCGACAAGATCACGTTGCCGCTGACCCCGCTGGTCGCCGCCTGCGGTGCGGCCGTGCCGCAGCTCTCCGGGCGCGGGCTCGGGCACACCGGCGGCACCCTCGACAAGCTCGAGTCGATCCCGGGCTGGCGGGCGGCCCTGAGCAACGACGAGTTCGTCCGCCAGCTCCAGGACGTCGGTGCGGTCATCTGCGCGGCCGGCGACGGGCTCGCCCCGGCCGACCGCAAGCTGTACGCCCTGCGCGACGTCACCGGCACGGTCGAGGCCATCCCGCTGATCGCCAGCTCGATCATGAGCAAGAAGATCGCCGAGGGCACCGGCGCGCTGGTGCTCGACGTCAAGGTCGGCACCGGCGCGTTCATGAAGGACGTCGGCACCGCCCGCGAGCTGGCCCGGACCATGGTCGAGCTGGGCACCGCGCACGGCGTCCGGACGGTCGCCCTGCTGACCGACATGAACACCCCGCTGGGCCTGGCCGTCGGCAACGCGATCGAGGTCCAGGAGTCGCTGGAGGTGCTGGCCGGTGGCGGCCCCGCCGACGTGGTGGAGCTGACCCTGGCGCTGGCCCGGGAGATGCTCGCCGCGGCGGGCCTGGACACCGACCCGGCCGAGGTGCTCAGGTCCGGTGCGGCGATGGACTCGTGGCGGGCGATGATCCGGGCCCAGGGCGGCGACCCGGACGCGGCGCTGCCGACTGCCCGCGAGACCGAGGTGTTGCGCGCCGGCACCGACGGTGTGGTCGCGGGCATCGACGCGCTGGACGTGGGCCTGGCCGCCTGGCGGCTCGGCGCGGGACGGGCCCGCAAGGAGGACCCGGTGAGCTTCGGCGCCGGGATCATGCTCAAGGTGCGTCCGGGAGACACCGTACGGGCCGGCGACGTGCTGCTCGAACTGCGTACCGATGACGCCGGCCGAATCCCGGCGGCGCTGGCCACCGCCGAGGGCGCGGTCCGGATCGCGCCGGGCGCGCCCGCCCCCGCGCCGCTGCTGATCGACCGCATAGCCTGATCGGTCATGAAGGCCGCCCCCGATCCCCGAGCGGTGCGCGACGCCAGCCTGGACGAGCTGCACCGGCTCGGCCTGCCGCTGCCGCCACCGGCGTTCCCGCTGGTCTGGGAGCCGGGGGACGGTGTGGAGCTGCGCGCGACGGCCGAGCTCGAGGCCCGGGCGGCGGTGCTGCACGTGGTGGTGGCCCGCTGTTTCGGCATGCCCACCGAGGCGGCGATGACCTGGTTGCTGAGCTCACACCTGGTGGATTTCGTCACACCGCCGGAATGGCAGTTCGTGGCCGGCGGCAAGGGTGACCACCGGTCCTTCGTGCTGCACCACGATGCGGTCTTCGCGCTGGCCTGGCTGCTGGGGCTGAGCCGGCACCTGGACCCGACCGAGCCGCCCGAGGACAGGCTGATGCAGCAGATGCCGGACCTGCCCGGCGGGGAGCTGTTCGACCGGTGGCGGTCACGGGCGCTGGTGGCGCCGCGGGACGCGATCGAGGCGGCGGTGCTGCTCGACCTCTACTACTGCCTGGACTGGGCGTTCCAGGAGTCGGAGAAGGCCGGCAAGCCGGTGCCGGGGGAGATGGACAGCAACGCCATCGGGCAGCGCCGGTGGGCGCTCGAGTGGGGGGTGGTGTTCGTGGGGCCGTACCACGAGGAGCCGCCGGAGTGGGAAGAGGTCGACCTCTCCGTCTAGCCGGAGCTACACCGGCCGGTAGACGGTCAGGGTCACCGCCGCGGTGACGGTCTGCTGCGCTGCCCTGATCTCGTCCAGGGGGACGTGGCGGGCGCTCGGGGTCATCCCGATCAGGGCCCGGGTCTCCGTGGCCGTCAGGCTGAGCCGGCGGCTGTGGGTGGTCGTGACTTCCGCACGGAAGTTCGGACCCAGGGTCTGCGCCACCCGGTCGGCCTTGGCCGGGTCGACCCGGATCAGGCTGTGGGCGGTCACCAGCTCCCGGAGGTGCTCCGGGGCCGGGGTGACGACCAGGAGCATGCCGTCGCGGCGCAGGACCCGGTGGAACTCCGGGCCGTTGCGCGGGGCGAAGACGTTCAGCAGCGCCGAGACCGAGGCGTCGGCCAGGGGGAGGGGACGCCACAGGTCGGCCAGGGCGGCACCGGCCCGGGGATGGGCGCGGGCGGCGCGGCGCAGGGCCGGCTTCGACACGTCGAGGCCGAGACCCGGGACGGCCGGCAGAGCGTCGAGGACGTGCGCCAGGTAGTCGCCGGTGCCCGTACCCGCGTCGAGGACCAGACCGTCGTCCGCCCGTACCGTCTCGGCCAGCGCCTCCGCGATGAAGGCGTAATGGCCTTCGGCCAGGAAGGCCGCGCGGTCCGCGATCATCTCGGCCGAGTCGCCCGGATGGGGCGACCGGCCCGCCGTCAGGTTCACATAGCCCTGCCGCGCGATGTCGAAGCTGTGCCCCTGGCGGCACCGCAGGGCCTGGTCGCCGGTCCGGGCCAGCCCTTCGCCGCACACCGGGCAGCGCAGGTACGGCAATGCTCCGTCGATCATCCGCTGCTTCCCTCTAGCATCTGTTGATGGTCGCCATCACCCACGCCGACATCGTCAACGCCCCGAAGGCCCTGCTGCACGACCACCTCGACGGTGGGCTGCGGCCCGCCACGATCGTGGAGCTCGCCGCCGAGATCGGGCACGACCTGCCCGAGACCGATCCGGCCCGGCTGGGGGACTGGTTCGTCGCCGCGGCCGACTCCGGGTCGCTGGAACGCTACCTGGAGACCTTCGCGCACACCGTCGCGGTGATGCAGACCGAGGCGGGCCTGCACCGGGTGGCCAAGGAATGTGCGCTGGACCTGGCCGCCGACGGCGTCGTCTACGCCGAGATCCGGTACGCCCCGGAGCAGCACCTGGAGCGCGGCCTGAGCCTGGACGCGGTCGTCGACGCGGTGCACGCCGGATTCCGCGAGGGTTGCGCCGAGGCGGCCGCCCAGGGGCACCACATCCGGATCGGCACCCTGCTGACCGCGATGCGGCACGCCGCCCGGTCGCAGGAGATCGCCGAGCTGGCAGTGCGGTACCGCGACACCGGGGTGGTCGGCTTCGACATCGCCGGCGCGGAGGCGGGCTTCCCGCCCACCCGGCACCTGGACGCGTTCGAATACCTCCAGCGGGAGAACTTCCACTTCACCATCCACGCCGGCGAGGCCTTCGGGCTGCCGTCGATCTGGCAGGCGATCCAGTGGTGCGGCGCCGACCGGCTGGGCCACGGCGTGCGGATCGTGGACGACATCACCGGGACGAGCCTCGGGCGGCTGTCGTCGTACGTGCGGGACAAGCGGATCCCGCTGGAGCTGTGCCCGTCGTCCAACGTGCAGACCGGCGCGGCGCCGTCGATCGCCGAGCACCCCATCGGGCTGCTGCACGACCTGCGTTTCCGGGTCACGGTCAACACCGACAACCGGCTGATGAGCGGTACGTCGATGTCGCGCGAGATGGCGCTGCTGGCCGAGGCCTTCGGGTGGGGCTGGAGTGAACTGCAGTGGTTCACGATCAACGCGATGAAGTCGGCGTTCATCCCGTACGACGAGCGGCTGGCGATCATCAACGATGTGATCAAGCCGGCGTACGCGAAGTTGCTGGCCTAAAGTCCGCTTTTAAGCGGCATTGGCGACACGTCCGTACTTTCGTCTCGCGAAACTGGCGATTCGGTCAGCCGCCTCATCCTTTCGGACAGAGTGCTGTCTCAAACACTGCACAATCCGGCATCTTGCCTTGCCGTCGGCTCGTGTGCGAGCAATCGTCTGTGCTGCCGCGATCGAAGCTGGATCGGGTCCGATCGGTGTGTGCGGGAACCCCGTGGCACCGTTCGGAGCGAGTGACCCAAAGAGAAGCGCCCTTATACGAGCAGTGATGACTGACCGGCGATGTCCAACTCTTCGGACGCAACATCGCATCACACAAACGGTCCGGGTCAGGCTGCTCTTTCTCTTTGACACTCGTCGTGATGGAATCTCGGGGGCCCGACCCGGTGAGTCGGCCGTGTGCGGTGCCCGGTGATCCGATGGCCGGGTCCGAATCAGGAGGACGGTGACGTGAGCAAGCGCCCCAAGACGGCGAACGCTGTCATGTCGCGTCTCGGACGGCCGGCCGGCCGGCTGCGGGATCTGCCGATCTGGTCGAAGCTCGGGCTCATCATGCTCGTGCCCACGCTGGCGACGGTCGTCGTCGGCACCAGCGGCCTGATCGACCACATCAACGAGGCCAGTGACGCCGAGCGCGCCCGCACCCTGTCGGTGCTGTCGCAGGCCGCCGGTGGTCTTGTCGATCACCTGCAGAACGAACGCGCCTACGGCGTGATGATCGCGACCACCAAGAAGAGCACGCCGCAGCGCACCGCCGCGGACGCCGCCTACAAGGCCGAGCACCCGAAGGTGGACGCCGCCAAACTGCCGTACTCGCAGCAGAAGGCCGCCCTCGACGACGTGCCCGAGCAGGTCAACATCCTGCTCAAGCGGCTCGACAGCAACCTGCTCGAGCTGCCCTCGATCCGCAGCCGCACCGCCAACGGCGACTTCAACACCAAGGAGCTCAGGGAGAACTACGACCCCCTGATCAACGACCTGTTGAACGTCCGCGACGCGTCCGCGCAGCTCGCCCAGGACACCAACCTCAGCGACCGGCTGCGCGTCGTCGCCGCCGTCGCCCGGGGCAAGGACTACATCTCCCAGCAGCGTGCCGTCGGCCTCGAGGTCCTCGGCGCCGGGGACTTCACCCCCAGCCTGCGGCGCAAGTTCCTGCTCACCGACACCGGTTACGCGATCTCCGACGCCAGCATGCGCCAGGTCGCGACCGACGAGGACAAGGCGCTCTTCGACCGGGTCGTCAGCGGCCCGGCCAAGCGCAGCGCCACCAACCTCACCATCCCGCTGCAGGGACTGGCCCCGAACAACTCGGGGTCCATCCCGTTCAACCTCCCCCAGTGGGAAACGGCGATGCAGGGCTACAACGACCTGTTCCGCAACGTCGAGAACCGCCTCGACAGCCAGGTCGTGGAGCAGGCCACCGAGATCCGTGACGACGTGCAGACGCAGGTCTTCGTGGAGACCAGCATCCTGCTCGGCCTGCTGCTGCTGGCCATCATCTTCGCCTGGCTGGTCGCCCGCTCGATGGCCCGGTCGCTGCGCGAACTGCGCCAGGGTGCCCTCAACGTCGCCCAGTTCGGCCTGCCCCAGGCGGTCGAGCGGCTGCGTGACCCCGCACTGACCGGCTCACTGACCCCGGCCCAGGTGGCCGACCAGGTCGCCGAGCCGCTGCCGGTCCGCAGCCGGGACGAGTTCGGGCAGGTGACCGAGGCGTTCAACGCGGTCCACCTGGAAGCCGTCCGCACCGCCGCCGAGCAGGCCGCCCTGCGGTCCTCCGTCTCGACGATGTTCGTCAACCTGGCCCGCCGCTCGCAGATCCTGGTCGACCGGCTGATCGGCCACCTCGACCGCCTCGAGCGCGGCGAGGAGGACCCGGACCGGCTGGCCGAGCTCTTCCAGCTCGACCACCTCGCCACCCGGATGCGCCGCAACGACGAGAACCTCCTGGTCCTCGCCGGTGCCGACTCGACCCGTGTGCAGCGGGAGCCGGCGGCTCTGATCGACGTGCTCCGCGCCGCGCAGTCCGAGGTCGAGCACTACACCCGCATCGAGTTCGGCATGATCGACCGGGACATCGAGGTGTCCGCGCACGCGGTCAACGACATGGTCCACCTGGTCGCCGAGCTCTTCGACAACGCGACCGCGTTCTCCCCGCCGAACTCGCACGTCATCGTCGAGGCCCGGCGCCTGGGCGACGGCGCGGTGCTCTCGGTCGAGGACCGCGGCATCGGCATCAGCCGCGAGCAGCTGCGCGACCTCAACGAGCGGCTCGCCCAGCCGCCGATGGTGGACGTGGCCGTCTCCCGGATGATGGGCCTGGTCGTGGTCGCCCGCCTGGCCAACCGGCACGGCGTCAAGGTCGAGCTGCGCCCGGCCGACACCGAGCGCGGCACGGTCGCCGACGTGGGCCTGCCGGCCAGCGTCATGGTCTCCGCCTCGGCGGCCAACCGGCTGCAGCCCGGGGCCAACCCGTACGACCAGCCGGCGCGCAACGCGTTCACCGAGCCGCCGCTGGCCCTCGAGAGCAGCTCCAACGGTCGCGGTGGCTACCCGACCGGGCGCCCGTTCGACCCGAACCCGCCGATGCCCGCCGGTGGCATGCTCGGCGCCGGTGGCAACGGCAACCGTTCGGTCCCGGCCTGGTCCGACCTGACCGGCGCCCCCTCGAACGGCTTCGAGCCCGCAGGCAACGGCAACGGCTTCGGCGGACCGAGCAACGGCTTCGGTGGCCCCAGCAACGGCTTCGGCGGCGCCAACGGCTCCGGCAACGGCTCGAACGGGGCCAACGGCTTCCACGGCCCGCGCAGCAACGAGCCGATCCCGCCGCGGCCGCAGTCGCCGGCCGGCCCGCAGGGCTTCAGCGGTCCCGACGGGCTGCCGCAGCGCCGCAACGGTGGTGACGCCTACCGGCCCGAGGACACGGGCTCGTACGGCCACACCATCCCGCGTCAGCTGCCGGCCAACCCGGAGTCGCAGAGCCGCAACACGTTCGTGCCCCCGGTCTCCGCGCCTCCGGTCCCGCCGGTGTCCGCGCCGCCGGTGCCGTCCGCCCCGCCGTACGGTGGCGGCCGGCCGGTCTCCGCGCCGCCCGTGTCGTCGGC
>NZ_JBEZGQ010000226.1:0-10314 GCF_040650095.1 Actinoplanes sp. NPDC048791
GTCGAAGGTGTACCGGGCGACGGTGACCGGTGCGGGCGCGACCGGCGCGGCGGCGAGCGCGGGCGAGGAGGCGGCGATGCCCGGCAGGGCCGTCATCGCGAGGACTAGTGAGGCGGCGAAACGCATAGGACAAAAGGTACGGAATACTCTTTACGCCGCGATCATCGGAGGGTCAGCGTTTCGGGTGATCTCTACAGCAGACCGGCCGACTCGGCGATCATGCAGACGGCCACCAGGCGCATCAGGTGCCACTCGGCCGCCAGCCAGGCAGTGCCCGACACGTACGCGTGACCGGGCTCCGGCACCGGGCGGCCCATCCGCACGGCGGCGGCGAGGATCGACTTGGCGTACGCGGCCAGCCCCTCGGCGTCGACGGCGCGGCCGGCGTCCCGCAGGGCGTCACGCACCGCGGCGGCGTGCTGGTCGACCTGGGCCAGCAGACCGGCGTCACCGAGCGCGGCGGCGAGGCCGTCGACACCCACCCGCGCCATCATCTCGTCCAGCAGCGCGCGGGCCGGGTCGGCGGCGGGAGCGGTGGAAACCGGGGCGAAGGCCAGGAATTCGTTCGTCATGGGAAGGACGCTAGGGCCTCGCACCACCGGTTGACAGCCGGGTAACCGAACGGCACCCGACCGCTGCCCCGGACGCACCCCGCAGCCGGAAAAACCACCGCGAAAGGTACAGCAGACCTATCCGGGGAGCTGATCCATGGCCTTGTAGATCCGCTTGTCCGACACCGGATAGGCGGTGCCGAGGGCCTGGGCGAAGAAGTTGATCCGCAGCTCCTCGATCATCCAGCGGATCTCCCGCAGCCCCTCGTCGGCCGGGCCGCCCACCGGCAGCTCGGCGCGCAGCTCGCGGTACTCCCGCTCGATCTCGTGCACCTGGGTCATCAGCTGCCGGTCCCGCGGCAGGTTGCCGGGCAGGCGGTCCAGGCGGTGCGTGATGCCGCGCAGGTAGCGGGGCAGATGATGCAGCTGCTTCCAGCCGGTCCCGGTCACGAAGCCGGGATGCACGAGGCCCTTGAGCTGCTGCCGGATGTCGGCCAGGGCCGGCACCAGGGCCGGGTCGCGGGTGCTGCCGAGGCGCTGCTCGACGTCGTACGCGGTGGCGAGCACGGCCCGGACCTGGGTCACCACGTTGGCGACCGCGTCCACCAGGTCGGCCCGGACCTCCTCGCGCAGCTTCGTGAAGGACTCCTTGTCCCAGGCCGGGCCACCGGCGTCGGCGACCAGCTTGTCGACGGCCGCGCCGGCGCAGTCGTCGAGCAGGTCGGCGATCGAGCGGTACGGGTTGCCCCGCGACAGCTCCAGCTTGGCCCGGTTGTCCAGCCGGCCCTGCAGGAAGCGGGCGGCCGGCGGCAGGGTGAGCAGCAACAGCCGGCGGGTGCCCGCCCGCATCGCCTCCCGCTGCTCCTCCTCGGTCTCGAAGACGCGCACCGCCACGCTGTCGCCCTCGTCGGCCAGCGCCGGATAGACGGTCACCTCGTAGCCGCCGCGGACCTGGGCGATCGAGCGGGGCAGCTTGCCGAAGTCGTTGGTGGTGATGCCGCGGCGCTCGATGGCTCCGGCGGCGGCGGAGATGGTCGCCTGCACCTTGGGCGCCAGGCTCGCGCGCAGCACGTCGAGGTCACGGCCCTCGCCCGCCACGGCACCGTCCTCGTTGACCACCCGGAAGTTGATCCGCAGGTGCTCGGGGACCTGGTCGGGCCGCCAGGCGTCGCGCGGCACGACCGTGCCGGTCAGCCGGCGCAGCTCGTCGCCGACCGCGTCGGGCAGCGCGCCGCGGCGGGCCGGGATGCGGCTGAGCACCGCCTCGGCCCAGTCGGGCACCGGCACGAAGCTGGTCCGCAGCTGCTTGGGCAGGGCCCGGATCAGCGCGATCACGACCTCCCGGCGCAGCCCCGGCACCGACCAGCCGAAGTCGTCGGCGTCGAGCTTGTTGAGCAGCGGCAGCGGCACCCGTACGGTCACGCCGTCGGCGGCCGCGCCGGGCTCGAACTGGTAGGTCAGCGGCAGCCGGACCCCGTCGACCAGCCAGGCATCGGGGTACGCGCCCGGGTCGACGGCGTCGCGGCCCGCGTTGACCAGCAGCTCCCGGGTGAACGTGAGCAGCTCGGGGTTCTCGTGGCGGGCCTTCTTCCACCAGGCGTCGAAGTGCCGGGCGGAGACCACGTCGGCCGGGATCCGGGCGTCGTAGAGGGCGAACACGGTCTCGTCGTCCACCGCGATGTCCCGGCGGCGGGCCCGGTTCTCGATCTCCTCGATCCGGGCCAGCAGCTTGGCGTTCTCCGCGAAGAACTTGTGGTGGGTCTCCCAGTCGCCCTCGACCAGCGCGTGGCGGATGAACAGCTCACGGCACAGCGCCGGGTCGACCCGGGCGTAGCCGACCTTGCGGCGCGGCACGATCGGCAGCCCGTAGAGGGTCACCTTCTCGTACGCCATCACGGCGCCCAGCTTCTTCTCCCAGTGCGGCTCGCTGTAACTGCGCTTGACCAGGTGCGGCGCCAGCTTCTCGGCCCATTCGGGCTCGATCCGCGCGTTCACCCGGCCCCACAGCCGCGAGGTCTCGACCAGCTCGGCCGACATCACCCAGCGCGGCTGCTTCTTGAACAGCGCCGACCCTGGGAAGATCGCGAACTTGGCGCCGCGGGCGCCCAGATACTCCCGCTTGTCGGTGTCCTTGAGGCCGATGTGCGAGAGCAGACCGGCGAGCAGGGCCGTGTGCACGGGCTGGGCCCCGGCGAGCTCGTCGCGCTCGGTGAGGGTGAGCCCGAGGGTACGGACGACCTGCCGCAGCTGCGAGTAGATGTCCTGCCACTCGCGGACCCGCAGGTAGTTGAGGAACTCGCTGCGGCACAGCCGGCGGAACTGGTTGCCGGACAGCTCGCGCTGCTGCTCACGCAGGTAACGCCAGAGGTTGAGGTAGCTGAAGAAGTCGGATTCCTTGTCGGCGAACCGGGCGTGCTTCTCGTCGGCCTGCTGCTGCTTGTCGACCGGGCGCTCGCGGGGGTCCTGGATGGACAGCGCGGCGGTGATCACCATGACCTCGGCCAGGCAGTCCTGCTTGTCGGCCTCGATGACCATGCGGGCCAGCCGCGGGTCGACCGGCAGCTGGGCCAGCTGGCGGCCCATCGGGGTCAGCTTGCGCTGCTCCAGCGCGCCGAGCTCTTCCAGCAGCTTGACGCCGTCGGTGACGTTGCGCTTGTCCGGCGGGTCGATGAACGGGAACGCGGCCAGGTCGCCGAGCCCCAGCGCGGTCATCTGCAGGATGACCGAGGCGAGGTTGGTGCGCAGGATCTCCGGCTCGGTGAAGGCCGGCCGGGACTCGAAGTCCTCCTCGGAGTACAGCCGGATGCAGATGCCGTCCGAGGTGCGCCCGCAGCGGCCCTTGCGCTGGTTGGCGCTGGCCTGCGAGACCGCCTCGATGGGCAGCCGCTGCACCTTGAGCCGGCTGCTGTAGCGGGAGATGCGCGCGGTGCCGGGGTCGATGACGTAGCGGATGCCCGGCACGGTCAGCGAGGTCTCGGCGACGTTGGTGGCCAGCACGACCCGGCGCCCGGTGTGCCGCTGGAAGACCTTGTGCTGCTCGGCGGCGGACAGCCGGCCGTAGAGCGGGACGATCTCGGTGCTCTTCAGGTCGCGTTTGTTGAGCGCGTCGGCGGTGTCGCGGATCTCGCGCTCGCCGCTGAGGAAGACCAGGATGTCGCCGCTGCTCTCCCGGCCCAGCTCGTCGACCGCGGCGGCGATGCCGTCCACCTGGTCGATCGGCTCCTCGCGGCTCTCCCCCTCTTCGTCACCGGTGTCCTCGACCAGCGGGCGGTAGCGGACCTCGACCGGGTAGGTGCGGCCGGAGACCTCGATGACCGGGGCGGGGCCGGCCGGGCCGGCGAAGTGCTCGGCGAAGCGCTGCGTCTCGATCGTGGCCGACGTGATGATCAGCTTGAGGTCGGGGCGCTTGGGCAGCAGCTGGGCCAGGTAGCCGAGGATGAAGTCGATGTTGAGGCTGCGCTCGTGCGCCTCGTCGATGATCAGCGTGTCGTAGCGGCGCAGCATCCGGTCGTTCTGGATCTCGGCGAGCAGGATGCCGTCGGTCATCACCTTGACCATGGTCTCGTCGGTGACCTGGTCGGTGAAGCGGACCTTGTAACCGACCGTCGAGCCCAGCGGCGTGCCCAGCTCCTCGGCGATCCGCTCGGCGACCGTGCGGGCGGCGATCCGGCGGGGCTGGGTGTGCCCGATCTGGCCGCGTACGCCCCGGCCCAGCTCCAGGCAGATCTTGGGCAGCTGGGTGGTCTTGCCCGAACCGGTCTCGCCGGCGATCACCACGACCTGGTGGTCGCGGATGGCGGCCAGGATGTCGTCGCGGCGCTGGCTGACCGGCAGCTCGTCGGGATAGGTGATCGGCGGGACGGCGGCCAGGCGGGCCGCGCGCCGCTGCTCGGCCTCGGTCACCTCGGCGGCGATCTCGGTCAGCACGGCGGCCCGCGCGACCTCGTCGCGGATCCGGCGGGTGCCCTCGATGCGGCGCTGGAGCCGGCGCTCGTCGCGCGGCAGCAGCTCGGACAGGCGGCGGCGGAGCTCGGCGAGGTCCGGGCTGACGGGTGTGACAGACATGGCGCGTCAACAATAGGCAGATCCGGCCCGGAACGCCCGATGATTAACGCGCCGTCCGCATCACACCGGCGCGGTCACACCCGGGACAGCCCGTCGATCTGCGTCATCTCCTCGTCGCTGAGCACGAAGCCGTCGATCTGCGCGTTGCGGGCGATCCGCTCGGGAGTGGCGCTCTTGGGGATCACCACGATCTCGTGCTGCACGTGCCAGCGCAGCACCACCCGGGCCGGGTCGACGCCGTGCGCGGTGGCGATCCGGGTCAGCACCGGGTCGTGCAGGTCGGTGGTCTTGAACGGCGAATAGCCCTCGACCACCACACCACGCTCACGGTGCTCGGCGACCAGCTTGGCGTCGTACAGCTTGGGACCCCAGCGGATCTGGTTGACGGCCGGCTTCTGGCCGGTGGCGGCGATCAGCTCGTCGATGTCCTCGGTGCCGTAGTTGCTGACCCCGACGGCCCGCACCCGGCCCTCGTCGCGGGCGGTCAGCAGCTCGCGCCACACCTGCACCGACTTGCCGCGGCGCGGCGGCCAGTGGATCAGCCACAGGTCGACGGCGTCCAGGCCGAGCGCGGTGAGGCTGGCGTCCAGGGTGCCGCGTTCCTGGCCGGCCCGGTCCGGCGGCAGCTTGGTGGTGACGAAGACCTCGTCGCGGGGCACACCGCTGTCGCGCAGCGCCCGGCCGACCTCGGCCTCGTTGCCGTACATGGTGGCGGTGTCCAGGTGGCGGTAGCCGGCCTCCAGCGCCTCGCGCACCGCGTCGTACGCGGCACTCCCGCGGATCTGCCAGGTCCCGAAGCCGAGCAGCGGCATGTCGACCGGGCCACCCAGCGGTACGGAGGGAATCGTCATGCCCTCCATCTTGCCCACGTGGCGCCGGATCAGACCACGATGTTCGCGCCGGCCGGGATCAGTGCCGGGGCTGCCCGTTTCCCGGCAGCCGTCTCATTCGGTATCTCTCCGACAGCTTCCGGCCGGGTGGTCCGGCCATGAGAGACCGAGGTGCCATGATCGTCGTCGCAGAGGACCACGAGGACATCCGGTTCGTGCTCCAGCGCGCTCTGGAGCGGGCCGGCCATCAGGTCGTCGTCGCCAGCGACGGCGCCGCGGCCCTGGAGGCGGTCCGCAAGCATCGCCCCGACATCGTGGTGACCGACGTCGACATGCCGCGGATGACCGGGCTCGACCTGTGCCGGGCGATCCGCGCCGACGCCGGGCTCAAGCACATCCCGGTGGTGCTGGCCAGCGGCTCCATGCTGCCCGGGGACGAGCGGGCGGCCGAGGTGGGCGCGAACGCGACACTGCTCAAGCCGTTCCTGCCCGCTCAGCTCCTGGCGTGCGTGGCGGCGCTGCTGCCGCCGCGGCCGGCCTGATCCCGGACAGCGGCGCCGGCGTCGATCCCTCGACAGCCGCGCGCTCGGCCAGCGCCCGGTCCAGTGCGGCCAGATCTCCTGGGGCCTGATCGGGCGCGGTGGTGATGGCGAGCGGCAGGGTGAAGTGGAAACGCGTACCCCCGCCGGGGTTGTCGGTGACGCCGATCGTGCCGCCGTGGCGCTCCACGATCCGCCGGCAGATGGCCAGCCCGAGGCCCGTGCCGGCGTAGCCGGCGGCGGTGCCGGCCCGGTGGAAGGACTCGAAGATGTTCGGCTTGTCCTCGTCCGGGATGCCGATGCCGCGGTCGGCGATCTCGATCCGGGTCCAGCCCGGTGGCCCCGGCTGGGCCGTGACGTCGATCCGGGCGGGCCGGCCCGCCGGGACGTACTTGAGCGCGTTGCCGATCAGGTTGTCCAGCACGTGGCGCAGCATCGCCGGGTCCGCGTGCACGTCGGGCAGCGGCCCGACATAGCAGTCGGGCGGCGGCGGCCCACCGGGGCGCGGGCTCGCCAGGCGCTGCTCGATCACGTCCGCCACCAGCGGGCCGAGCCGCACGGCGCCGAGCTTGAGCGGCGCGTCGCGGGAGGTCGTGTAGGCCAGCAGGGTGTCGATCAGCGCCGCCATCCGGTCGGCGTTGTTGGCGATCCGGTCCAGGGCGGCGCGGGCCTCGAAGACCTCCGGGCCCTCGGGGGCGTCGGCCAGCTCGTCCGCCGCGACCTCGCAGTGCCCGCGGATGACCGCCAGCGGCGCCTTGAGGTCGTGTGCGACCACCCCGGCGAACACGGCCAGGTCGGTCTCGTAGCGGCGCAGCTCGGTGATGTCGTGGAAGACGGCGACGGCACCGTGGCGGCCCGCGGCGTTGGCGTCCAGCGGCCGGCCGTCCACGCTGACCAGGATGCCGTCCGGGCGGTGCGGGTTGCGGATGATCATCTCGACGTCGTCGGAGGACTCCCCGCGCAGGGCCCGGACCAGCGGCATCTCCTCGACCGGGAACGGGGTGTGCCCGTCGGGGCGGAACAGACCGTAGTGCTGCTGCCACTCCCCCGGCCCGTCGACGTCGTCGGGGACGCCGAGCAGCGCCTTGGCCGCCGGATTGTGCAGCAGGAACGCCCCGGACTCGTCGACCACCCCGACCCCGTCGCCGAGACTGGCCATGATCGCGCCGAGCAGGCCGGCCTGGCGGCGGCTCTCGGCCTCGGCGGTCCGCAGCTCCTCGGTCGCCACCAGCACCTGGGCCCGCGCCCGGGACCGGCCGGTGGCCAGGATCCACACCAGGCAGGCCAGCATGAACGTGATCGACAGGCCGCCGGCCAGCACGATCAGCGGCATGCTGGTGTGCGCGCCGGGCAGGTTGCGCGAGTCGGCCGCGGTGACCAGCGTCCACTGCCGGTCGGCCACCGGAAAGCTCGCCTGGCGGACCAGGTCCCGCCCGCCCGGCGCGTCGTACGCGGCCACCCGCACCCGCCGCCCGTCACCGTTGGTGGCGTACAGCTCGCCGTCGATCAGCCCCTGGCTGGCGGCGCCCAGCACGCTGCCGAGGAAGTCCTGACCGCGCAGGCCCAGCGCCACCCAGCCCTGGAACTCGGGGAACCGCCCGGGTTGCGTGGCCGAGGCGAAGACGGGGGCGGCGAACAGGAACGACAGCTGCTGGCGGTCCGGCGGGATGCCCCGGTCGCGCAGCAGCACGTAGGTGTCGGAGACGGCGGGCCGGCCGGTGCGGCGGGACTCGACGAGCGCGGCGGTGCCCTCGGCCGACGGCGCCACGTCGATGCCGGCCGTGGCCGGGGTCCCGTTGTTCAGGGTGCGCTGGAAGATCGAGAAGTAGTGCTCCGCATGGGTGCCGCTGGGCGCCAGCCGCAGCTCGGTGGCCCCGCGGGCGCGCCAGAACGCCTCGGTCGTGGCGACTGCCTCGGTCCGGGCCGGCACGACGAAGGCGACGGTGCTGACGCCGAGCAGGCCGGCGCTCTCCAACGGGGCCGAAGCGGCGGCGAAGTCGGTCGCGGTGATCCGGCTGTTGGTGCCCAGCCCGGCGGCGACCGCCTGGAGCAGGCTGCGGTAGCGCCCGGCCTCACCCGCGACGGCCACCCGGGCCACCGAGGTGCGCTGGTCCATCACCCGGTCCGCGCTCTCGCGCTGGTCGGAGCGCAGGGTGCCGGCGGTGAGCAGGGTGGCGGCGAGCCCGATGACGAGCACGGTGGCGGCGAGCAGCGGGCCGACGAAGCGTCCTGACCACGCTCCGGTCGCGCCGTCTCGCACCCTGGCACCGCGACTCCCCACCGAAGGGAGCATAAGACGCGAATCACCCCCGCCGACGAGGTTCCGCCGACGGGGGTGAGGACGATTCACTTCCAGGTGTCGTACTTGTACAGGTCGTAGGAGGCCATGATGCCGGTGACCTTGGTGTAGTAGTTCGGGTCCGTGGCGTAACCGGCCTTCCACACCGCCCAGATGAACTTGTTGGCGTCCTTGGTGTGCGCGAACGCTCCGGCGTACCGGCTGTTGACCCGCAGGAAGCTGCCGTGGTCGCGGAACGAGTGGGACTGGGTGGCGTACGTCCGGAAGCTGGCCGAGGTGGCGAAGCAGCTGCCGGCCTTGGTGCACTCGTTGGTCCGGTACACGTGGCAACCGTTGGCCAGCTTGCCGTAGCTGCCGTTCTGGCACTTGATGCCGAAGTAGTTGCGGTCCACCGAGGCCAGGCCGCTGCGGCCCCAGCCGGACTCGAGGATGGCCTGCGCGATGGTCACCGACGGCGGGACACCGTAGTCACGCCAGCCGCGCTGCGCGCCGGGCACCGAGGCCGCGATGAACTCGGCCGGGGTCAGCGTCACCGACGGGGCCGGCACCGGCGAGCCGGCGCACACCGGCAGCGGGCCGGAGTAGATGTAGGCGTGCGAGATGTACGAGCCGGTCGGCGTGCGGTCCCACTGGTTCGTCGAGCGGACCGTGCCGGCCACGTACTGACCGGTGACGGCGCAGGTCAGGTCGATCTTCGCGCCGCTGGCGACCGTACCGGTGACGGACTCGGTGGTGGCCGAGCCGGAGCGCAGGTTCACGCCGCCGTCGGTGCTCTTGACCGTGCCGATGACGTACCGGGCGGTGCCTGAGGTCTTGGTCTTGGTCGGTACGGCCTTCGGCGAGCTCACGGCGCAGCGCGGCAGCGAGCGGGCCGCCTTCACGTAGCCGTGCGAGACGTAACGGCCCGCGCCCAGCCGGTCCCACGACGTGGTGGTCCGCAGCGAGCCCTTGACCTTCTGGCCGGGCACGTAGCAGGCGACGGTGACCTTCTGCTTGTTGCGGACCGTGCCGACCACCTTGGCGGTCAGCGAGGGCCCGGAACGCACCTTGAGCGTGCTCCCGACGTGGATGGTGGCGGACACCCCGGCCGCTTCGGCGGCGCCGGGCGCCACGATCAGCCCGGCTCCGAGCGCGGCCAGCAGCAGCGGCGCGGTGAGCAGTCGGCGGGCGGTGTGCAGCATGAACATCCCCTTCATCGCGGCCGGTGTCTGCGTTTCGGCGTTCGTATGAAGGTCGCGGGGCGGCGTTGCGGGTCCGGGCTACGAGCGGGTGCATCCGGGTTGCCGGGGGCGGGAACGTGCTGCGTGGGGCGGATGTCACGGGAGGGGGCTATGATCCGCGGCGCGGACGTGCTTGAGATGTGCCTCGTCTGGGCAAAGCGGAACCGCCCACTCGTGACGTACTGGAGGACACCGCCGATGACGGCCCTGGCATCCCGCCCCGCAGAAAGCGCGGAACCCGCACCGGCCGACCGGCCGGGCCGGGGTTTCTGGCATGTGGTCGGGCACGCGTTCGTCGCGCTGCTCGCCGCGGCCGGCGTGGCCGGGGTCTATCTGGCCTGCGTGCGCACCCCGCTCGGGCAGACCGTGGACACGATGATGATGCAGGGCGCCGACGTCCGGCACGAGCGCGTGGTGCAGGTGCTGGACCGCGCCCTGAACGGCACGACACTGGCCAGCCTCGTGCTGGTCTGCGTGGCCGCGGCCGCGATCGGCTTCATCCGCCGCCGGGTCGACCTGGCGCTGGCCGCCGGCCTGCTGGTGATCGGGGCCAACGCCAGCACCCGGCTGTTCAAGAACCGCCTGCCCCGCCCCGACCTGGACGGCTTCCCCGCGCCGAACTCGTTCCCGAGCGGCCACACCACCGCGGCCGCCTCGGTGGCGTTCGCCCTGATCCTGGTGCTGCCGTTCGCCATCCGCGGCACGGTGGCGCTGATCGGCGCCGCCTACGTGACGATCATCGCGATCGCCACCGTCTGGGCCGAATGGCACCGGCCCAGCGACACCGTCGCGGCGCTGCTGGTCGTGCTG
>NZ_JBEZGQ010000227.1:0-10311 GCF_040650095.1 Actinoplanes sp. NPDC048791
GATCTGCGGGGTTACTCAGGCCGATCTCCGCCAGGCGATCGGCGGCCGGCGTCGCCGCCGGCAGGATGGTCTCAGAGCGGGCGAACCTGCTCCGCCTGAGGGCCCTTCTGGCCCTGGGCGATCTCGAACTCGACCCGCTGGTTCTCTTCCAGACTGCGGTAGCCGCTCGTCTGGATGGCCGAGAAGTGGACGAACACGTCAGCACCCCCGCCATCGACGGTGATAAAGCCGAAGCCCTTGTCTGCGTTGAACCACTTCACGGTTCCCTGCGCCATGCTGAACTCTCCTTCTGAAAATGCCGGCCCGGTGATGCGGGGCCGATGGTCGTTTCCGCGCAGCGGCCGCCGCGAGGGGCGGCGTTTCAGCAGGACGAGCCTCTGAACCACGTACACAAAAACTGGCCACACTGTACCCGAAGAACCAGCCCGAAAGCTGCCCCTCAGCCGAATCCCGTCGACTTGGACAGAACCGGAAAAGGCCTCCGGCGCCGCTTGAGCGGCGCCGAAGGCCTCGACGTACGTCTATGTAGGCGATCGATCAGTCGGGCCATTCCCCGGTGATCTTGCGAACGCCGGCCGCCCCGCCGCGGTCCACGAGGGCCTTGACCGTCGCGAAGATCGCGCCCTGCAGTGCGGCCGCGGCGATGATCTCGCCCCAGCCGCGGTCCTCGTCGGTGGCGTTCGGGGCGTCGTCGTCGCCGGAGGCGAACTTCCAGATCTCCTTGAAGACGAAGCCCGCGACCGCGCCGGCCCCGATGCCCAGCAGCAGACCGACCGGCTTGTACGCCACCTTCTGAAGCTTGTTGCTCACTTACGCCTCCCGCGCACGATGAGGATGATGCCGACCAGCGCCACCCCGGCCGCGAGCACGGCGGCGAAGGGGATGGGGTTGCGCTGCACCTGGACGCGCGCGTCCTGCGCCTTGTCCAGGACGCCCGACTCCTTGACCTTGTCCAGGGCGCCGGACTCCTTCACCTTGTCACCGGCCAGTGCGACCTTGTCGCCGGCCTGCGCCTTGGCGGTGCGGACCTTCTCGGACGCGACGCCGACCGCGGCGGCCGCGGCCTCGCGGACCTTGCCGGTCGTTTCGTGCACCTGCGCCTTGGCCCGCTGCTTGGTCTGCTCGACCTGCTCCTTGGCCCGGGCCTTGACGTCCGCCTTGGCCGCGAGGGCCTGGACCGTCTCACCGAGCTCGGCGCGGGTCTGCTTGATGTCCTCGCGCAGGGCCGCCACGTCCGGCTTGCCTGCCGACGTGGACCCGTTCTTGTCACTCATGCCCGGCTCCTGCTCTTGATCGCGTGCTTCACTTCGTCGACGTCCGCCTTCGCGCTGGCGATGGCGGCCGAGGGCTCCGGCGGGACCGCCTGGGTGACCTGCTTCTTGCCGAGCAGCGCCAGCACGCCGGCCGAGGCGAAGAGCACCACGGTCACGATCAGTGCGGCCAGCCACAGCGGCAGGAACAGGTCGAGGACGATGATCAGCGTGGCGAACAGCGCGCCGACGCCGTACAGGGCCAGCACCCCTCCGCCGCCGAACAGACCCACACCGATGCCGGCGTGCTTACCCTTCTCGGTGAGCTCCGCCTTCGCGAGCGCGATCTCATCCTTCACGAGGCGGGAGATCTGCTCGCTCGCCTTCTGTACCAATTCCGAGGTGGACTGGTCGGTCCCCGGACGGGCCGGGCTACCGTTCAGGACATCGGCCATGGTGTCCTCCTTTCCCAATGGAGCCACTATGCCCTGCACAGGGCCTGGTCAATCCTCGCCTGGCCGAGCCGAAATTACTGCCTGATACCGGACGTGGCGGCAGATGTCTGCTCCTCCGGACCGCTGAAGGCCGCCGCACGCTCGTCACCGTCCCCGGCTCCACTGAACACGCGGGCGTCGTCCCGGGTCGTGGTGTCCTCCGCCGGCGCGGTCACGGCCGGTGCGGGCATTGCCCGTTCACCCTGGGAAAGGTCCGCGCGCAGCCGCGGCAGCGAGTCGCGCCGGTGCTCGAAGACCCAGGTCACCAGGCGCTCGCGGACCAGGCAGCGCAGGTCCCACAGGGAACCCGCGTCGTGCGCGCTGACCAGCGCGCGGAGCCGGATCATGCCGCCGGTCGCCTCGGTCACCTGCAGCACGCAGACCCGGCCGTCCCACAGCTCGCTGCCCTCGCAGACGGCGCGCAGCTCGGCGCGCATCGGCTCGACCGGCGCCGACCAGTCGACGTCGATCTCCGCGGTGCCGAGCACGGCGGAACCGGTACGGGTCCAGTTCTGGAACGGCTTGGTGGTGAAGTACGAGGTCGGCAGGATCAGCCGGCGGTCGTCCCAGATCTGCACCGCGACGTACGTCAGGGTCAGCTCCTCGATCCGGCCCCACTCCCCCTCGACGACCACCACGTCGTCGATGCGGACCGCGTCGCTGAAGGCGAGCTGAAGGCCGGCGATGAGGTTGCCGAGGGTGCTCTGGGCGGCGAGGGCGGCGATGACACTGATCACCCCGGCCGAGGCGAGCACGCTGGCGCCCAGGGCCCGTACGTCCGGGAAGGTCATCAGCATGACGCCGATGGTCAGCACCACGATGGCGGCGATCGTGACCCGGCGCATTATCACGACCTGGGTCTTGACCCGGCGGGCCTTCATGTTGTCCGGGACGTCGACCCGCCAGCGGGCCAGGGCGACGTCCTCCAGCACGAGCAGCAGTGCGCCGACGAGCCAGGCGACCGAGGCGATCACCAGCAGGACGAGGGCGTGCAGCACCACGTCCCGGCCGGTGAACTCACCGGCGTAGGTGCGGACGGCCTGCTGCACGGCGTAGATGGTGACGCTGGTCAGGAACGGCTTGTGCGCCGTACCGGCCAGGTCGTTGAGCAGGGTCGAGCGGCGCCCGAGCCGTTTGACGACCCAGTGCACCGCCTCGACCAGGACGATCGCCGCACCCGCCGCGATGACGACGGCGAGCAGGGCGGTGAGCACGCTGGTCACGGGTTCCCTCTCCAGAATTCAGGGGTCGTTGCCAGCGCTCTACCTTGCCCTGCCCGCCTGTGCGAAGACACGTCTTCCACCCGCTCGGAGCTTGGTTCTGCGTCACACCTTGCGGTAGCGGGCCTGCGAGAAGCAGTAGACACCGAAGGCCGCGATGCCCAGCGCGACCAGGCCCAGCAGCCACGGGCCGTACGACTGCTCGGCCAGCAGGCGCAGCGCCGCGTCCAGGCCGCGGGCCTTCTCCGCGTCGTAGGTCACGGCCGCGGCCACGATCAGGCCACCGGCGATCGCGTACGCGACGCCCTTGGCGGAATAGCCGGCGACACCGAGGCGACGCGTGGTCTTGCGGACGGAGGGGCTCATCTGCTGGGTGTTGAGGTGCTTCTCGAACTTCTTGGTGACGCCGTAGATCACCAGGCCGATGCCGACGCCGACCACCACGAGGCCGATCAGCCCGACCAGCCAGCGGCCGCCCGAGTTGGCCATCAGGCTGGAGGCGCCCTTCTCCTGGCTGTCGCCGGTGGAGGCGTTCGCGCCCTGCAGCACCCGGATGGCGATCCAGGCGAACGACAGGTAGATCACCGCGCGGGCGCCGGAGACGACGCGTTCGGCGAGCGCCTCCTTGTCCTGCGGGCCGCTCTCGCCGATGGCGGCCTCGAAGGCCTGCCAGAGGGCCAGGGCGATCATGCCGATGACGGCGATGACCAGCATCGTCTTGCCGAACGGCTTGCCCGCCAGGCTCTGCAGCGCGCCGGACTGGTCACTCTCACCCTTCGAGTCGCCCAGGGCGACCTGCAGGGCCAGCCAGGCGAAGAGCAGGTGGATGACGCCGTACACGATGAAGCCACCGCGGGCGAGATATTCGAGGGGTTTGCTGTCGGCAGCACGCGACGCGGTGCTCCGGGCTTGCTGGGTGGCAGACATGCTGCCCAGATTGACCTGGGGCAACATTTTTGAAACCTGCCACCCGTGCCACCCGGACGTGCTAGCGGGAAACCTGGAAGCCGATCTGGTCGGCGGTGATGCTGTCCAGCGACACCTGGAGGCCGCCGACGTCCACGGCCTGCTGTCCCTTGGTGAGCTGGACCTGCTCGCCGGCCACCTCGAGGGTGACGGTGTTGGCGTCGGCGCTGACGAACTTGGCCTCCACGCCGAGCACGCTGGCGCTCGCGCTGGTGCTGCGGTCGAGGGTCACGGTGCACTGGTCCAGGCCGCAGTCGACGTTGTCGCTGCTGCATCCGGCCAGCAGGGTCAGACCGAGGACGGCTGAGGTGAACAGGGCGGCGATGCGCGGTGCTGCGGTGTTCATCACCCGATCAAGAGTACGGGCCGCAAGCCACCCTAGGCTGGCGACATGGACGTCACCGTGCAGGACAACCCGGCCCGCCACCGCTTCGAGATCCTGCTCGACGGCGAGGTCGGCGGGTTCGCCGACTACCGCGAGCGCGACGGTGCCGTGGTCGTCGTGCACAGCGAGGTGGACCCGGCGCACCGTGGCCAGGGCCTGGGCAGCGTGCTGGCCGCACAGACCCTGGACGCCCTGCGGGCCCGCGGCGCGAAGGTCGTGCCCGCCTGCCCGTTCTTCGCGCGCTACGTCGCGGACCACCCCGAATACGACGACATCATCGCCTGAGCGGCCCGCGACTCCTTTCAGGCGGCGAGGGCCTGCGACGCGAGCTGGGGCACCGAGGAACCGGCGATGATCTCGGCCGCGGCCTGACCGCAGGCCCGGGTGGCGCCGTAGGTGGCCAGGTGCACCCCGCCGCTCACCGCGACCGGCACACCCATCTCCACCACGATGGCGTCCGGGCGTACCGCCAGCGTGTCGCGCAGGGCGTCGGCGATCCACGGGTGCCGGTGAGCGTCGCGGACGACCAGGACCAGCGGGCGACCGCCGGCTCCGGCCAGGACCGGGGCGGCCGGGTCGCTCACGCCGGCGAGATCCTCGGCGCTGAGCCGGATCGAGGTGGTGCCGGGCAGCAGGTTGCCCAGCGGCGCCCCTACTCCCCAGGGCGTCTCGGCGCCGATGGCAATGTTGCGGGCCGGCGCGAACTCGACGACGTGCGGCGCGAGGCTCAGCGGCAGCTCCGGGGCGGCAGCACCGGTGGTGACCTTGACAGCGCGCCGGGCGGCGGCCTGGCCGACGGCCGAGCCACCGATGACGGCGACCTCGTGCGCGGTGGAGCCGGCGACCTCCGCGACGGCGCGGGCGCCGATCGCGGTCTGCGTCTCCAGCGTCCAGGTGGCCAGCTTGCGGACCCGGGCGGCGGCGTCGCGCAGGCGCTCCTCGCTCAGCTCACCGCTGCGCACGGCGGCGACGATGGCGTCCCGCAGGCGGATCGCGGTGTGCTCGTCGGCGTGGTCGCCGCCGACACAGATGGCGTCGGCCCCGGCGGCCAGCGCCCGTACGGTGGCGCCTTCGAGCCCGTAGGTGCGGCGGACGCCCTGCATCTCGATGCCGTCGGTGACGATCAGACCCTGGAAGCCGAGCTCCTCGCGCAGCAGGCCGGTGAGGATGCGCCGGCTCAGCGTCGCGGGCAGCTCCGGGTCGTACGCGGGGACCAGCAGGTGCCCGGTCATGACCGACTGCACGCCGGCGGCGATGGCGGCCTTGAACGGCACCAGCTCCACCTCGGCGAGCCGCTCCCGGCTGCGGTCGATCAGCGGTACGGCGTGGTGCGAGTCGACGGCGGTGTCCCCGTGGCCCGGGAAGTGCTTGGCACAGGCGGCGACGCCGGCTTCCTGCAGGCCACTGATCCAGGCCGCGCCGTGGCGGGCCACGAGACCGGGCTCGGCGCCGAACGCGCGTACCCCGATGATCGGGTTGTCCGGGTTGCTGTTGACGTCGGTGTCCGGGGCGTAGTCGAGCGTGATGCCCGCGTGGGCCAGCTCCAGGCCCAGGTCCCGGGCCACGGCGTGGGTCAGCTCGGCGTCGTCGATCGCGCCCAGGCCCAGGTTGCCGGGGCGGGAGCTGCCGTGCCGCGACTCGAAGCGGGTGACGTCACCGGCCTCCTCGTCGATGGCCACGATGACGTCCGGGCGTTCCGCGCGCAGCTGGGCGGTCAGGGCCGCGACCTGTGCGGGTGTCTCGACGTTGCGGGCGAACAGGGCGACGCCGCCCAGTCCGTCCGCGAGCCAGCGACGGACCCAGTCGGGCACAGCGGTGCCTTCGAACCCGGGCTGTAACACCGTCGCGGCCAGAACTGGCAATTCGCCATGATTCGGCATGTGTCCGCGTACCTCCGGTGACGACGAATACGCGCTCAGCGAGCACGTCCCCCAACGTGATCGGCCGACAACCGTCATGGGCGCGGCGACGACCTATGGTCACCCACTTCAGCCCTTTAGTCAACAAACCTTTCTATTAAGCGAACTTAAAGTGTTTCGCCGCTTGCCCGGCTCGCTAAGCTTCCTGCGTGCGGACACAGTGGGCGACGCCCGTCCTGGCAGCCTCCGGCGTGGACTGGTCCGAGGTGCACGCGGTGCGCCTGCTCGGCATCGCGCTCGGGGCCCTGATCCTGCTCTGGGCCATCCGCCGGATGTTCGGCGGCAAATAACCGGGGTATCCGCCCGGTATGCGAATCGGATACTTCCTGTCCAGCGAGGAATACACCCCCGCGGAGCTCATCGAGCAGGCCAAGGGCGCCGAGCGCGCCGGCTTCTCCGCCCTGTGGATCTCCGACCACTACCACCCGTGGGTCGACGCCCAGGGGCAGAGCGCGTTCGTCTGGTCCACCATCGGTGCCCTCAGCCAGGCCTGCTCCCTGCCCATCACCACCGCGGTCACCTGCCCGACCGTGCGGATCCATCCCGCCGTGATCGCCCAGGCCGCCGCGACCAGCGCGGTGCTGACCGGCGGGAAGTTCCGGCTCGGCATCGGCACCGGCGAGGCCCTCAACGAGCACATCTTCGGCGACGCCTGGCCCGAGGCCGACGTGCGGCTGGAGATGCTGGAGGAGGCCGTCGAGATCATGCGTGAGCTGTGGAAGGGCGGCACGGTGTCGCACCGCGGCAAGCACTACACGGTGGAGAACGCGCGGGTCTACACGCTGCCGGAGAAGCCGGTCGAGATCCTGGTGTCCGGCTTCGGCCCGAAGGCCACGTCGGTGGCGGCGCGGATCGGCGAGGGCTACATCAGCACGATGCCCGACGGCGAGATGGTCCAGCAGTTCCGCTCCCAGGGCGGCGGTGACCGTACCTGTCAGGCCGGTTTCAAGGCTGCGTTCGCCACCAGCGAGGAGGAGGGCGCGCGGATCGCGTACGAGAAGTGGCCGAACGCCGGCGTGCCCGGCGAGCTCTCCCAGGTCCTGCCCTCGCCCAAGCATTTCGAGCAGGCCTCGGAGCTCGTCACCCAGGACATGATCAAGGAGGCCTTCGTCTGCGGCAACGACCCGGCGGCCCACCTGGAGATGATCGACAAGTACGCCCAGGCCGGCTTCGACGAGGTCTACGTGGCCAACACCGGCCCGCACTGGCAGGGCCTGTTCGATCTCTACGCCGAGCACATCCTGCCCAAGCACTCGTAGCGTTTGGCTGTCACACCCGTGGGGCACAATGGCCGCTCGATGAAGCTACCGATCTATGGCCCGCGCCTGCGCAAGGTCGCCCGCAAGCATTTCGGCTGGCCCGGCCTGCGCCCCGGCCAGTTCAAGCCCATGCGGGCCGTGCTGCGCCGCCGCGACGCCCTCGTCGTCCTGCCCACCGGCGCCGGCAAGTCGGCGATCTACCAGATCCCGGCGGTCCTGCTGCCCGGGCCGACAGTGGTGATCTCACCGCTGCTGGCCCTGCAGCAGGACCAGATCGCCGCCCTCAACGAGCGCGCCGACCCGGCCGTGCGGGCCGTGCGGGTCAGCTCGGCCGAGACCCCCAACCAGCAGCGCGAGGCGATCCGGGAGATCCGGGAGGGCCGCGCCGAGTTCCTCTTCATCACCCCGGAGCAGCTGGCCAACCCGGAACGGCTGGCCGAGGTCCGGGCCCTGCGCCCGGGCCTGGTCGCGATCGACGAGGCGCACTGCATCTCCGCCTGGGGCCACGACTTCCGCCCGGAGTACCTCTCCCTCGGGCATCTGATCAAGGGCATCGGCCGGCCGCCGGTGCTGGCGCTGACCGCCACCGCCTCGCCGCCGGTCCGCGACGACATCATCGCCCGGCTGCACCTGAACAAGCCCGAGATCCACGTCTCCGGCCTGGACCGGCGCAACCTGTTCCTCGAGGTCGCGTACTGCCCGGACGAGGCCTACCGGTGGCGCCGGCTCACCGCGCTGCTGGACGAGACCGAGCGGCCGGGGATCGTCTACGTCGCCACCCGGCGCGCGGCCGAGGAGCTCGCCGAGCGCCTGACCGAGGCGGGCTACAGCGCCACGTTCTATCACGGCGGGATGGCCGGCGGCGCTCGCGAGCAGGCCCACGAGGACTTCCTCGCCGACAAGGTCGACGTCATGGTGGCCACGTCGGCGTTCGGCATGGGCATCGACAAGCCCAACATCCGCTGGGTCGCGCACGTCGCCCTGCCCGACTCCCCGGACAGCTACTTCCAGGAGATCGGCCGGATGGGCCGCGACGGCGAGCCGAGCCGGGCGCTGCTGCTGTGGCGCGCCGAGGACGAGGCGATCCAGCGCTTCTTCACCGGCGGCTCGCCCGAGGTGGCCGAGATCCGCGAGCTGGCCGCCGCCCTGCGGGCCGGACCGGCCACCAAGACCGCACTGAAGGAGAAGACCGGCCTCGGGCCGCGCAAGCTGGGTCAGCTGCTGAGCCTGCTGGAGCAGGTCGGCGCGGCGGTCGCCGGCAGCGGCAACAAGTGGACGGTTCCGGTCTTCGCCCCGCTGCCGGCCGCGGCGGCCGAGGCCGCCCTCGCCGAGCACGAGCGCCAACAGGTCGTGCAGCGCTCCCGCACCGACATGATGCGCGCGTACGCGCAGAGCAACGCGTGTCGCTCCCAGACCCTGCTGGCCTACTTCGGCGAGGATCTCGCCGAGCGTTGCGGGCACTGCGACAACTGCGCCGAGGGCGTGGCCGAGGAGACCGAGGAGGAGACCGGCGACGAGCCGTTCGCCGTGCACAGCACGGTGCGGCACGCCGAGTGGGGTCCCGGCATGGTGATGGGGTACGAGGAGGATCGCATGACCGTGCTCTTCGACGAGGTCGGCTACAAGACCCTCTCGGTGCCGGTCGTCCAGGAGCACGCGCTCCTGGTCGCTGAGAAAAAGAAGTGAGTGAGGATGCTGTGACCGACGAACCGCTGTACGCCACCTTCGGCTTCACCGACGCCGAGTGGGGGCTGCTGGTCGGCCTTCCGCAGTCGGTGCTGACCGCCGCGAGCGTGGCGACGCACGACAGCGCCCGTAAGACCCGGGCCGAGACGGCTGCCGGTCTCGACCAGATCTCCGACGCGCGGGCCTCGGCCAGCCGGCTGGTCACCGCGATCGCCACGGCGGTCCTGGACCAGACCGGCGATCCGGACCGGGGCGAGGAGCTGCCGGCCATCGAGCCGGCCGACCCGGTGGGCTACGGCCAGGACGTGGTGAACCGCGCCGCCGAGGCGTCCGCGCTGCTGACCGCCAAGGCCGACCCCGCGGACGCGGAGACGTACAAGCACTGGCTGGTGGAGATCGCCGAGAGCGTGGTCGGTGCGGCCTCGTCCGGTGGCGTGCTGGGCATCGGCGGCGACGTCGTGACCGACAACGAGCGTGCCTTCCGGGACGCCCTGGCCAAGGCCCTGGCCGACTGATTCCCGGCCCGGGGCCGCGCCGGAGACCTGGTGACCGGCGGGGCCCTGGGCCGGCCCGCGTCGCGGTGGGATGCTCAGCTCATGGTGGTCGACGAGTCCGCGTGGGCGCGACCGGCGGAGGCGCTGCGGCCGTACGTCGCGCACTACTCCGGCTGGCGGCAGTGCGGGGTGCCGCCGGTGACCCATCGGGGTCTGCCCTCGCCGTACCTGACGCTTGTGCTCACCCTCGACGATCCGCTGGTCGTGCACGCCCACCCGGACGGCCGTCAGGCCCCGGGCCGCTACGACGCCCTGCTCGGCGGCCTGCACCTGGCCCCCGCCCTGATCGCCCACGGCGGCCGGCAGTCCGGTGTCCAGGTGGCCGTGCATCCGCTCGGCTCCCGCACCCTGTTCGGCCTGCCCGCGGGCGAGCTGGCCGGCCTGGACCTCGACCTGGCCGACGTGCTCGGCAGTCTCGGCGTCGAGCGGCTGCGCTCCCGGCTGCTGGCCGCCCGGAGCTGGCCCGATCGCTTCGCGGCCCTGGACGCCGCCCTGCTGGCCCGGGCCCGGCGCCACGAGGCCGAGGTGCACCCCGACGTCTCGTACGCGTTCCGCCGGCTGCTGGCCACCGGCGGCCG
>NZ_JBEZGQ010000228.1:0-10279 GCF_040650095.1 Actinoplanes sp. NPDC048791
GGCGGGCCGGCGGGGCCGGCAGGGCAGCCAGGATGGCCGCGCTGAGGTCGGGCACGTCCGGCACGAGACCCGTACGCGTCAGCCGGTTGACCGTGGCCGCCTGCTCCAGCCACCCCCGGCAGCCGGCACAGCCGGCCAGATGCTGCTCGACCCGCGGCCGATCGGCCGGGTCGTCCTCGCCGTCCAGCTGCGCGGACACCAACTCGCGCCACCGCTCACACGCCATATCCCCATAGTCGCCCGCCGAGGGCTTCTGGTTCCCGCGGGTTCAGTGCAGGTCGGGCCGCTGCACGCTGGGGCCGCCGAGCTGGTTGCCGGAGTTGCCCATCAGCCGCTTGCGTTCCCGGAACGCCCGCAGGTTGGCCGTGTTTCCGCAGGTGCTGACGTCGTGCCAGACACCGCTGTTGTTGCGCGAGGTGTCGAAGAACGCCGCCCGGCAGTCGACGTTGTGGCACAGCTTGAGCCGCGGCCAGAGTCCGGCCTGCTGGGCGAGCAGAGCCTCGGCCCACAGAGCCGAGGCGAGCCACCGGGTGCCGCGGCCGCTGGGCACCATCCGCACCCAGCCGTCCGCGTCGGGCACCAGGCTGACCGGCACGTCGGCGGGCGGCAGGGCGCCGTCCGGCTCGGGGTTACGCCCACCGGCCAGGATGACGTTCTCGAAGGTGGTGCGCAGCCGGCGCAGCGAGCGCATGTCGGTCGAGGACAGCAGGATCACCGGCGCCGGCAGACCGGCCACCCGCGACCACGTGCCGAGCGCGTCGGTCAGCCAGCGCTGCGCGTCGTCGGGGCCGGCCAGCAGGTCCGGAGCGTAGGACATGCTGCCCCGGGTGTTCACCAGATCCTGCAGGAGGGCGAGGCCGGCCGGCGCCTCGCGTACGCCGTGCCGGGCACTCGCCTTCCATGACATAGGCGAAGAGTACTTGATTCTTTTTCACACCCGTATCCACCAGTCGCCTGACGCGGTTTCGGTGTGATCGGAACTTAAATTAACTATTAGGACTCTTAACCTTGTGGACACCTGCATCGATGGCTGAAGATGTCAGCAGCGGCCGCCCGTCCTGCAAATCCCCTGCTTCCCCAAGGACACATCACGTGGGTAGAAAACTGCTCAGACGCGCTTTCGCCGCCGCCCTGTCACTCCTGACCGTCACCACCGCCGGCATAGCTCTGCGCCCCGCCGAAGCAGCCGCGGCCACGCCGTTCAAGGTCCTCGCGTTCTACAACGGCACCTGGGACGCGGCGCACATCGACTTCGACAAGGAAGCCCGCGACTGGTTCCCCCGGGCCGGTGCGCAGTACGGCTTCACCTGGGAGGCGACCACCGACTGGAGCCGCCTCAACGCCGGTGAGCTGGCCCAGTACAAGGTCATCATGTTCCTCGACGACGCACCGCCGGCCGACCGGCGCGCGGCGTTCCAGCAGTACATGCAGAACGGTGGGGCCTGGATGGGCTTCCACGTCAGCGCGTTCACCACCGACGCCAACTCGTGGAGCTGGTACTACAACTCGTTCCTGGGCTCGGGGAACTTCGCCACCAACACATGGGGGCCGACCGCCGAGACACTGCGGATCGAGGACCGCGCGCATCCGTCCACCGCCGGCCTGCCGGCCACGATCCCGTCCGCGGTCAGCGAGTGGTACTCGTGGAGCCGGGACCTGCGGCAGAACCCGGACATCGACATCCTGGCCTCGGTCGACGCCGGCAGCTTCCCGGTCGGCACCGACCCGAACCAGCAGTGGCGCAGCGGCTTCTATCCGCTGATCTGGACCAACCGCAACTACAAGATGCTCTACACCAACTTCGGGCACAACGACATGAACTACGCGACCAACACCCGGACGTCGTCGACCTTCGCGAGCGCCCAGCAGAACCAGTGGCTGATCAACGGCCTGCTCTGGCTGGGCGGCGCGACCGGGACCCCGCCGACCGACCCGCCGGCCGACCCGGCGATCAACCCGGCGGCCTGGTATTCCGTGGCCAACCGGAACAGCGGCAAGTGCGTCGACGCCCGCGCGGCCGGCACCACCAGCGGCACCGCGATCCAGCAGTACGCCTGCAACACCAGCACCGCGCAGCAGTACCAGTTCGTGCCGACCAGCGGGAACTACGTGCGGATCAACAACCGCGGCAACAGCGCGCAGGCCCTGGACGTGACCAACGTGTCGACGGCCGACAACGCCCCGATCCAGACCTGGGCGTACGGGGGCGGCGCGAACCAGCAGTGGCAGCCGGTGGCCGAGGCCGACGGCTCGTACCACTTCGTCAACCGCAACAGTGGCAAGTGCCTGGACGTCCCCGCCGCCTCGACCGCCGACAGCGTCCAACTGGTGCAGTACGCCTGCAACGGCACGGCGGCGCAGAGCTTCCGGCTCACCGTCCGCTGAACGTCCCTGATCGCGCGGGCCGTCCCACCCCCTCGGCGGGACGGCCCGCGCCCGTCACAACGCCCGCTCGATCAGGTCGACAGCCGCGTGCGGATCGTCGACCTCGAGGACGAGCCGGGCGTACTCCTCGTCGTCGAGCTGGATGACGATCGCCTTGCGGGCGTCGCGCACGTCCCAGAAGATCCGCTCGCCGTCGGAGTGGAACGTCCCGGCCACGATGACGCCGGGCATGTGGGTGCCGGGCGAGCGCAGGCCCTTGGGCTCGCGCACGATGCCCGGATCAACGGTGGCGCCCCGCACGTGGCTCAGCGGGACGGTGATTCTGCTCTTGAGCGCCCAGACCTTGTTGAGCCCCTCGATCTCGACGATCAGCTCGCCGCCCTCGATGCGCACGTGTGCCATGACGTCACTCCCCCACGAATTCCGGCGCGGGCCCGGTGGCCCGCGTCCGCACCAGCAGGCCCAGCGCCCGGTCCAGCTCGGCCCGGGCGTCCCGCAGCCGGGCCAGGGCCCGGGTCGTCTCGGCGGCGACCTCGGCATCGACGGGTGCCCGCTCGACCAGGGCCAGCAACAGCAACCCCAGGTCCGGCCCCGCGTCGGTGATCCGGCGCACCGCCTCATCGACGTCGTCCGCCGCCGCGAAGACCTCCGCGGCCGCGGTGACGTCCCGGTCGACGTGCTGCCGCAGCGCGGCCAGATAGAGCCCGCGCTTGCTGCCGAACGTCTTGTAGAGGCTGCCGCGGTGCACGCCGAGGTGGCTGACCAGGTCGTCGACGCTGGTGCCGGCGAAACTCTGCCGCCCGAACAGCGTGACCGCCGCGCGCACGACCTCGTCCTCGTCGAATCCGCGCGGCCGGCCCATGTCCCCACCGTAGGCCATTCGAGAACGATCAGTCAAGAACGATCGTTCTCAAACCCCTCAGGCAGCGATGACCGCGGCGCCGATCCGGCCGCCGTCGACGTCGATCACCGTGCCGTGCACGAACGCCGACTCGTCGCTCGCCAGGTAGACGGCCGCGTGGGCGATCGCCTCCGGCGCTCCGCTGCCGCCGGCCGGGGTGCCGCGCATCATGACCTCCCCCGGGTGCGGGACCGCCGGGTCCAGGTCCGGCGTCCGGATCACCCCGGGCGAGATGGCGTTGACGCGTACGCCGGCCGGCCCGTACTCGGCGGACCAGGCCCGGGTCAGCGTCTCGACCGCGCCCTTGGTGGACGCGTACAGCGTGCCGATGCCCAGGCCGAGCCGGGCCACCCAGGAACCCAGGTTGATGATCACGCCGTCGCCCCGGGCCGCCATCGCGGGCGCGACGGCACCGGTCAGGAAGTACGGCGCTTTGACGTTGACCGCGTACACCCGGTCGAAGGTCTCCTCGTCGGTGGCCGCGGTGCTGTCGCCGGGGAAGATCCCGGCGTTGTTGACCAGGATGTCGATCCGGCCTCCCAGGACGCGCCCGGCCTCCTCGGCGAGGGCGTGCGACACCCGCGCGGAGCCGTCCAGGTCGGCCTGGACGAAGTCAGCCCGGCCGCCGGCCGCCCGGATGTCCGCGACGACCTGCTCACCCCGCTCCTTGCTGCGGCCCGAGACGACGACGTGGGCGCCCTCCGCCGCGTACGCGACAGCGATCGCCCGGCCGATGTTGCTGGTGGCGCCCGTGACGAGCGCCGTCTTTCCCTGCAGTCGCATGCTGACTCCCTTGATTGGACCCTGTAGTCCAGAAGCTAGCACGCGATTGGACCGATGGGTCCAGAGAGCTAGTGTGGTGCTCATGACCCGACTGACCGCCAAGGGCGCGGCGACCCGCGGGCGGATCGTCGAGGCCGCGACCGACCTCGTGCTGGCCCGCGGGGTGAACGGGACCAGCCTCGACGACATCCGGGCCGGCACCGCGACCAGCAAGAGCCAGCTCTTCCACTACTTCCCCGGCGGCAAGAGTGAGCTGGTCAGTGCCATCGCGGCCTTCCAGATGGACCGGGTCCTGGCCGCGCAGCGCCCCTGGCTGGACACCCTCGACACCTGGGAGGACTGGGACGCCTGGCGGGACGCGGTGGTCGAGCACTACGCGTCGCAGACCCACAACTGCTGTGCGATCAGCTCGATGGTCACCGACCTGCTGGTCCACGACCCCGAGCGGGCCGCCGAGGTCAACGGGCACGCCGAGCGCTGGTGCGCGTACCTGACCGCCGGTCTGCGCCGGATGAGTGAGCAGGGCAAGCTGCGCGCGGACGCCGATCCGGAGCGGCTGGCCGTGGCGGTCTTCGCCGCGTTGCAGGGCGGGCTGCTGCTGATGCAGGCCCGCGACTCCATCGCCCCGCTGGAGGCCGCGCTTGACGGCGCGCTGGCCGCACTGAGAAGTTTTCGCCTGTGACCATGCGAAGAGCTCTGACGTACGCGACGACGGTGGCGGCCCTCGTCACGCTGGCCGCCGGGTGCGACACCGGCGGCTCCGAGCAGGCCGCGGCGCCCTCGGCGCCCGCCACCGCGCCGTCGTCGGCCGGACCGGCACCGACCGCGTCACCCAGCCCCGGCACGAGCACGAGCCCCAGCCCGAAGCCCACCGCCGCGCCGAAGCCGCAGAAGCTGAAGACCGGCGTCAAGGGCGCCCGGGTCGTGACGCTGCAACAGCGCCTCACCGACCTCGGCTACTGGAACGGCAAGGCCGACGGCACCTTCGGCGGCCAGACCCAGCAGGCGGTCTACGCGCTGCAGAAGGCGGCCGGCCTGAACCGTGACGGCGTCGTCGGACCCAAGACCCAGAAAGCCCTGGACCAGGGCGTACGACCCAAGGCGAAGAGCACGAGCGGCCGGGTCATCGAGATCAACCTCAAGCGCCAGTTGCTGATGCTGGTCGACAACGGCACCATCAGCCACGTCTTCAACACCTCGACCGGCTCGATGGAGCACTACGAGCAGAACGGTGCGACGTTCCTGGCCGACACCCCCAGCGGCAAGTTCCGGGTGTCGCGGCAGATCGACGGCTGGCGGCACGCACCGCTGGGTCTGCTCTGGCGGCCGAAGTACTTCAACGGGGGCATCGCCGTGCACGGGGCGAACAGTGTGCCGCCGTACCCGGCGTCGCACGGCTGCGCGCGGGTGTCCATCGCCGCGATGAACTGGCTGTGGAGCAACGACAAGATCCCGATCGACACCCGGGTCTGGGTCTATTAGCCGTCGATCCTCGTAATGTTGCGGATCTTGTTGCTGGCATCCAGGGCCGCCACCTTGTACGCCTCCGACAGCGTCGGGTAGTTGAACACCGCGTCGACCAGGTAGTCCACCGTGCCGCCGCAGCCCATCACGGCCTGGCCGATGTGCACGATGTCGGTGGCCGCGGTGCCGAAGACGTGCACGCCCAGCAGCCGGCCGTCGTCCGGGGAGACGAGCAGCTTCAGCATCCCGTACGAGTCGCCGACGATCTGCCCGCGGGCCAGCTCGCGATAGCGGGCGATGCCCACCTCGAACGGGGTCGCGCTGTCGGTCAGCTCGTCCTCGGTCTTCCCGACGAAGCTGATCTCCGGGATCGTGTAGATGCCGATCGGCTGCAACTCGTGCATCTCGCGCGCCGGCTCGCCGCACGCGTGCTGGGCCGCGAGCCGCCCCTGCTCCATCGACGTCGAGGCGAGCGCGGGGAAGCCGATGACGTCCCCGACCGCATAGATGTTGTCGACCGCGGTGCGGTAATTGGTGTCCACGTCGATCCGGCCGCGCTTGTCCGCGCTCAGCCCGGCGGCCTCTAGGGCCAGGTCGTCGGTCTGCCCCTGCCGGCCGGCCGAATACATCACCGTGTCGGCGACGATCTTCTTGCCGCTCTTGAGGATGCACAGGGCGGCGGTCTGGTGACGCTCGACGGCGGCGACCTCCTCGCCGAACCGGAACGTCACCGACAGGTCGCGCAGGTGGTACTTCAGCGACTCGACGATCTCCTCGTCGCAGAAGTCGAGCATCTTGTCGCGCCGCTCGACGACGGTGACCTTGGTGCCCAGGGCGGCGAACATGGAGGCGTACTCCATGCCGATCACCCCGGCGCCGACCACCACCATGCTGCGCGGCACGGCCTCCAGGTTGATCACGCCGTCCGAGTCGACGATGGTCCGGTCGTCGAAGTCGACGCTGTCCGGCCGGGCCGGCCGGGTGCCCGCGGCAATGATGATCTTGTCGGCGCTGACCTTGGCGTCGTGCCCGGTGCCGCCGTCGAGCCAGATCGCGTGCGCGTCGGCGAAGCGGCCGGTGCCGGTGAGCATGGCGATGTGGTTGCGGGCGAGCTGGTTGCGGATGACGTCGGTCTGCCGGGTGATCACGTGCTGGGTCCGCGCCGCGAGGTCGCTGACCGTGATCTGCTCCTTGACCCGGTAGCTGCTGCCGTACAGGTCGCGCTGGCTCAGGCCGGTCAGATAGAGCACGGCCTCGCGCAGGGTCTTGGAGGGCACTGTGCCGGTGTTTATGCACACCCCGCCGAGCATGTCGCGGCGGTCGACGATGGCGACCCGCTTGCCCAGCTTGGCGGCGGCGATGGCGGCCTTCTGACCGCTGGGCCCGGAGCCCAGCACCAACAGGTCGTAGTCATACACGGGCCTCAGCGTGACAGGATCTCCCGGCCCGCGCCCGCGCTATTGCGCGTTTTCGCACATATCCTTGATCGGGATATCCATCTCCGGCGCGTGCCCGGGCGGCCAGGGCGAACCGTAGAGCTCGGCGCACATGACCACGGTCATCCACGGCACCCACGGCCCGCGCAGCATGATCGGCTGGGCGCCCTGGAAGTAGAGGTTGACCGACCAGTCGAGCGGGTTGGGCTGGATCATGATCAGCGAGCGGAAGTCGTAAGCCGTGTCGCCGACCAGCAGCCGCTGACTGGTGACGGTCGCGGCCCGCCGCTCACCGTCGCTCCAGCCGGCCCGGGCCTCGCTGCTCTGCTCGGCGCTGTGCCCGGTGAAGAACAGCCCGCCGCTGGCGAAGATGCTGCTCGAATAGTCCACCTTGGTGGAGAAGTACGCGGACACGTCGACCAGGAAGGAGCCGTACTGCTTCTCCTCGGCCTGCAGCTCGACCGTCGGTGTCACGGCGACCGGGTGACCACCCCGCTGCACATGCCGGACCAGCAGGGACATGGAACGCCATCCGGCATCCGTCTGCTCGGCGGTGTACACCCGGGTGGGCACTGTGGCTGGGTCTGAGTTCACCAGCAGAGCCTGGCACGCCGAAATGGTCGACGACCAGCGACTTCGCTCTGCCGTGAGCTGAATTGTCCGTAGCGCGGAGGTTAGCTGCCCGAACGTCCGGTGTGCGGACCCCGGTGCGGCGAACCGATGATGGGGACATGCGGCGTGTCACGGTTGAGCATCTGTCCTGTCTGGTCTCCGATGCGGACGGTCCGCCGCTGGTGCTGCTGCACGGCCTGGCCGGCAGCGCCCGGGAGCTGGCGGTGGCCCGGCCCGGACACCTGGTCATCGCCCCGGACCAGCGCGGCCACGGTCACAGCATCCGGCGGCCGGCCGACGTCTCCCGCGCGGCGTACGTGTCCGACGTGGTCAAGGTCATAGAGACGCTGGCCGGCGGTGGCCCGGTGACGCTGGCCGGGCAGTCGATGGGCGCCCACACCGCGATGCTGACCGCGGCCTGGCACCCGGAGCTGGTCAGCCGGCTGATCATGCTGGAGGGCGGGGTCGGCGGCAGCGAGGACGACTACCCCGGCCGGCTCGGCAAGTGGTTCGCCTCCTGGCCGGTGCCGTTCCCGTCCCGTACGGCCGCGGTCGACTTCCTGGGGGAAGGCTCACTGGCCCGCGCCTGGGCCGAGGAGCTGGAGCACCGGGCGGACGGCTACTGGCCACGTTTCGACGCCGACATCATGGAGGCCGCCATCCGTGGGGTCGCCGCGACCGCGCAATGGGAGAGCTGGCAGCGGCTCCGCGTGCCGACACTGCTGGTCCGCGGCGCGGAGAGCCGGATGCCGGACGAGGAGGTCGCGCGCATGCTCGAGCTGCGTCCCGAGGTCGAGCTGGTGACGATCCCGGACTCGGGCCACGACGCCCACCTCGACCAGCCGGCCGAGTGGCAACGACTGCTGGGTGAATTCCTGGACCGCTGAGCGCCACGTGCATCCAGCGCCCCGATCGTGGGCGAACACCAGGAGGCGGCACTCGCCGCCGACCGGTACGGATGACGAAAGGCGTGTTGATGAACATCGCTCGACTGGCCACCCGCATCGCCGCAGGGGCCACGGCCACCGTTCTCGCCACCGCTGCTCTCGGGGCGCCCGCGCAGGCCCACGGCAAGACCAAGCCGCTCGGCACCAAGTCGCTCGCCGCCGTGCTCACCGCGGACAAGAGCGGCTTCGACCGCAACTCGAAGGACTTCGACGTGCTCACCGCGGCCGTGCTGGCCGTGCTGGCCGCCAAGCCCGCCAGCCCGGTCAAGGTCCTCACCGACGGTACGGTCGCCCTGACCGCCTTCGTGCCCAACGACGGTGCGTTCCGCCAGCTCGCCAAGGAGGTCAGCAAGTCCCGCAAGCTGCCCTCCGAGAAGGCGGCGTTCACCACGGTCGCCGGCCTGGGCATCGACACCGTCGAGGCGGTGCTGCTCTACCACGTCGTGCCGGGGGCCACGATCGACCGCAAGGCCGCGCTCAAGGCCGACGGGGCCAAGCTCACCACCGCCGCGGGCGCGACGATCACCGTCGACGTCTACCGGTCCTGGTGGCGGAGCAAGAAGGTGGCGCTGATCGACGCCGACCGCAACGACCGCAACCCGCGGGTCGCCGCCTTCGACATCAACAAGGGCAACAAGCAGATCGCGCACGCCATCGACCGCGTGCTGCGCCCGGTCGACCTGCCTTAATTCCGGGTTGCGCGACGCAGGAACTCCGCGTTCGTGCTGGTCGCCTTGAGGTGGTCGAGCAACTGCCGCATGCTCTGCTTGCGGTCCTCACCACCGAGGGCCCGGCGGAGTTGGTGCATCAGGGCCAGCTCCGCCGGCGCCACCAGCGCCTCGTCGTGCCGGGTGCCCGAGCCGGTCACGTCGATCGCCGGGAACAGCCGGGACTCGGCCAGCGAACGGTCGAGCTTGAGCTCGGCGTTACCGGTGCTCTTGAACTCCTCGAAGATGACGGTGTCCATCGCCGACCCGGTGTCGACCAGCGCGGTCGCGATGATGGTCAGCGAACCGCCGTGCTCGATGTTGCGGGCGGCACCGAGGAAGCGCTTCGGCGGGTACAGCGCCGTGGAGTCCAGGCCACCGGACATCGTACGGCCGCGGCCCGGCGCGGCCAGGTTGTACGACCGGCCCAGCCGGGTGATCGAGTCCAGCAGCACGACCACGTCGCGGCCGGTCTCGACCAGGCGCTTGGCCCGCTCGATGGCCAGTTCGGCCAGCGCGGTGTGATCGGTCGGCGGCCGGTCGAAGGTGGCCGCGATGACCTCACCCTGCACCGAGCGCTGCATGTCGGTGACCTCTTCGGGCCGTTCGTCGACGAGCACGACCATCAGGTGCACTTCGGGGTTGTTGTAGGTGATGGCGTTGGCGATGGCCTGCAGCACCATCGTCTTGCCGGCCTTCGGCGGCGACACGATCAACGCGCGCTGGCCTTTGCCGATGGGCATCACCAGGTCGATGACCCGGGTGGTGAGGACGTGCGGCTCGGTCGCCAGCCGCAACCGCTCCTGCGGGTACAGGGCGGTCAGCTGGTAGAAATCGGGCCGGCGGGTGGCCCGCAGCGGGTCCTCGCCGTTGATGGTGACGACGTCCAGGGTGGCCGGCTTGCGGCCGCTCGGGACGTGCGCGATGCCGGTGACGTGGTCACCGCGGCGCAGGCCGTGGCTGCGGACCTGGCCCGAGGACACCGCGATGTCGTCGGGGCCGGGCAGGTAGCCGTCGGCGCGCAGCCAGGCCTTGTCGTCGACG
>NZ_JBEZGQ010000229.1:0-10253 GCF_040650095.1 Actinoplanes sp. NPDC048791
CTTGAAGACCTGGACTTTCCCGCCGACAAGGACGCCATCGTCGCGCACGCCACGCAGCGCGCCGGGTCCGCAGACGATGCGGCTGTCCGGGAGCCGGCCGCCGCCCCGATCCACCCCGCTCGTCTGACCATGGCCGTGAGCCTGGCGCGGGGTGGCTGCCCGGCACATCGGCCCTCGGATCCGGTACGCACCCATACTTCGGTATGGGGTGCCGGTGACTTCGGACAGTGCCCCCGCGGGGCGCCGGATCGTAGGCTCGGCACATGGCCGGCCTGGTGTTCGCGTTGCTCGTGCCCGACCCGGCGGGCGGTCGCCGGTCGGCGGTCCGGGACAGGCTGGCCGACACCGTCGCGGTGACCGTGGCGCTGGCGTACGGGTCGCTGATGGTGCCGCTCGGCGACGCCACCCGCGAGGGTGCGCCGCTGCCGTGGCTCGCCGACGTCGCGCTGGGCGTGCTGTGCTGCGCCGCGCTGCTGTTGCGCCGGCGCTGGCCGGTGGGCCTGACGATCGCCCTGCTGCCGGTGAGCACGGTGTCGGTGATGGCGACCGGCGCCGTCATCGTCGCGCTGTTCACCGTGGCGATCCATCGGCGCGGCCCGGTGGCGCTGGCGCTCGGCGTCGCGTACGTCGCGGTGGTGCCGGTGTACTTCGTGCTGCACGACAGCCCGGAGTTCCCGGTGTGGGTGGACCTGCTGGTCCGCGGGGTCACCACGGCGGGGGCGCTGGGGTGGGGGATGTTCGTGCGGGCGTACCGGCGGCTGACCGGGACGCTGCGGGAGCACGCCGCCCGGCTCGAGGCCGAGCAGCACCTGCGGGAGGACCAGGCCCGGCTGACCGAGCGGGCCCGCATCGCCCGGGAGATGCACGACGTGCTGGCCCACCGGATGTCGCTGGTCAGCCTGCACGCCGGGGCCCTGGAGGTACGCACCGACGCGCGGCCGGAGGAGGTGGCGATCGCGGCGGGCGCGATCAGGGCCAGCGCCCACGAGGCCCTGGAGGAGCTGCGCGGCGTCATCGGGGTGCTGCGCGAGGGCGCGGCGGGACGCCCGGAGCCACCGCAGCCGGGGCTGGCCGATCTGCCCAAGCTCGTCGACAGCGCCCGGGCGATGGGCACGACGGTGCACTACACGTGTGAGCTGCCGGAGGGCGGGCCGTCGGTGGTGCTCGGGCGGACGGCGTACCGGATCGTGCAGGAGGCGCTCACCAACGCGCGCCGCCATGCGGCCGGACATCCGGTCCGGCTGACCATCGGCTACCGGCCGTCATCGCTGGAGCTGACGATCGTCAACGAGGGCGCGGCCGAGGCGAGGTCGGGCGGGCACGGCCTGCGGGGCATGCGGGAACGTGTTTCGCTGCTCGGCGGCACCCTGCACGCCGGCCGGGCCGAGGACGGCACGTTCGTCGTGGCGGCGATGCTGCCCGCGGAGGCTGCCGCATGACGGTCCGGGTGCTGCTCGCCGACGATCAGGAACTCGTACGGGCCGGCCTGCGCGCTCTCCTGGAGCGCGACCCGACGCTGGCCGTGGTGGGCGAGGCCGCCGACGGGGTGGCGGCGGTCGCGCTCACCCGCCGGCACCGGCCGGACATCGTGCTGATGGACCTCCGGATGCCCGTCTGCGACGGCATCGAGGCGACCCGGCAGATCGTGCAGGATCAAAACCTCTCCCCCGTACGGGTCATCGCGCTCACCACCTACGGCACCGACCAGAACGTCTTCGCCGCGATCCGCGCTGGTGCGGCCGGCTTCCTGCTGAAGGACTGCGGACCGGAGGAGCTGCGCCGCGCGGTGAAGCTCGTGGCGACCGGCGAAGCGCTGTTGTCGCCGGCGGTGACGCGCCGGGTGATGGACGCGGCGATCGGCGCCGGACCGCGCCCGGTGGACGCATCAGCGCTGGCCGGCCTCACGGAGCGGGAACGCGATGTGCTGGCCGAGGTCGCGGCCGGTCTCTCCAACAACGAGATCGCGGCGGCTCTGCATCTGAGCCCGGCGACCGTGCGCACGTACGTGAGCCGGCTGCTGACGAAGCTGAATGCGCGCGATCGCGCCCAGCTCGTCGTCCATGCCTATCGCGCCGGCCTGGCTCACTGATGGGATGGACCTATCTGAGGTCCACCAGAACCTTGCCGACCGCGCCGTTCTCCACTGCTCGGTGGGCGTCGGCGGTGCGGTGCAGCGGGAAGCGGAGCAGCGGCAAACCGTGTTCCTCGCCGACCGGCAGGGCGCCGTCCCGGATCGCGGCGGCGACGTCCTCGACGGCCGCGGCGCGCGCCTCCGGGCCGGCCGTGTAGAGCACCAGGAACTGCAGGCGCGTGTTCAGCACCATGCTCTGCCCCACGTTCAGCTCGACCGCATGGCCGCCCTCGTTGGCGTACGTCGCGATCGTGCCCCGGGTGCGCAGCACGGCCAGGTCCAGAGCCAGGTTCGCGCCCAGCGCCACCTCGGCGACGATGTCGACGCCGTCCGGCGCGAACGCACGGATCGCGGCGGCCGGCTCGCCCTCGCGATAATTGACGGTGTGGTGGGCCCCCGCCGCGGTCGCCAGCTTCGCCTTCTCCGGGCCGCTCACCGTGCTGATCACCGTGGCGCCGGCCCAGCGGGCGAGCTGGATCACCGCGTGCCCGACCGCGCCGGCCCCGCCCGCGGCGAGCACCACCTTGCCGTCGAGCGCGCCGGGGTGCAGGCGGCGTGGCCCGTCCTCGGCCACGGTGAGTGCACGGTGTGCGGTGAGCGCGGGTACGCCGAGCGAGGCGCCGATGTCGAAACTCACCGCGTCGGGCAGCGGCACGGCCTGATCGGCGGGTACGACGGAGAACTCGGCGGCGGTGCCGGTGGGCCGGCCCGCCGCGGCCATGAACAGCCAGACCCGCCGGCCGATCCGGCCCGGGTCCACTCCGTCACCGACGGCGTCGATCACACCGGCACCGTCGAGGTGCGGGGTCAGCTCGGTGAACAGCTTGCGGTGGGCGTTGCCGGAGCGGGCCTGCCAGTCAGTCGGGTTGACCCCGGAAACGGCCACCTCGACGCGGACCTCGCCGGGCCCGGGCGCCGGCCGGTCACGCTCGACGAGCTGGAGGACGTCGGGGCTGCCGTTCTCGCGGTAGACGATCGCCTTCAAAATTGCCCCTCTGTTCGATTTGCATCGAACAGTACGACGACGGTCGAACTTTGCGCAAGATCTGGCTAGGCTCGTCCCGTGACCGAGGTGATCGAACCCGCCATCGAGACCGTGACGATCGACGTGGTGCTCAGCGCACTGGCCGATCCGGTACGGCTCACGTTCGTCCGCGCCCTCGACGCCGCCGGGGACTGGACGTGCGGCAGTGACGTCCTCCGAGACACCGGCGTCACGATCGGCAAATCGACGCTGTCGCATCACATCAAGGTGCTGCGCGACGCCGGCCTGATCCGTACGCGGGTCGACGGCATCCGCCGGCTGGTCACGCTCCGCTACGACGACGTGGAGCAACGCTTCCCCGGGCTGCTGACGATGCTGCGCCCGCCCGACCCGGAGACGCCCGCCGAAGCCTGAGCCGTACTGCGATTTTCGTATTCGGAGCCTGCACCTGCACGACGACGCGACCGGGGCCCGGCCGAGAGGCTTTGGGCAACGTTCGTCAGAGAAGTGGAGTGTCGTGCCATGGCAGGCATGCTCAGTCGTCTTGGTCGCTTTTCCTGTCGCCGGCGGTGGTTGGTCGTCGCGGTGTGGCTGCTCGCGCTCAGCGGGGCGGTGCTGCTCGCCGTCAAGTCGGAAGGCCCGGTCAGCACCAGGGCGACGATGCCGGGGATCGAGTCCCAGCAGGCGTTCGACCTCATCGCTGAGCGCTTCCCCGGCGCCGCCGCGGACGGGGCGTCGGCGACCCTCGTGTTCGTTGCTCCACCCGGCCAGGCGTTGACGTCCGCGGCGAACACGAAGGCCGTCGACGCGGCGCTGGCGACCATCTCCGGTGGTCCTCAGGTGGCGCGGGTCGTACCGCCCTCGACCGGCGTGAGCATCAGCGCCGACGGTTCCACCGGGTTCGCGTCGGTGTCGTACCGGGTGCCGTCGTCCGAGGTGACCGAGGAGTCGCGTACCGCGCTGGCCGACGCGGTGGAGCGAGCGCGTGCTGCCGGGTTGACGGCGGAGATGTCCGGCTCCGCTCTCAAGACCGGCACCCGGATGAGTCCCATGGAGCTTGCCGGAGTCGCCATCGCCGCGGTCGTGCTGCTGATGACGTTCGGTTCGATGGTGGCCGCGGGTCTGCCGCTCCTCACGGCGGTCATCGGGGTGGCCATCTCGTTCCTCGGCGTCTGGGCGGTGGCCGGCCCGCTGGAGATGGCGATCACGAGCGGAATGCTCGCTCTGATGCTGGGGCTGGCGGTCGGCATCGACTACGCGATGTTCGTGGTGTCCCGCTACCGGGAGGAGCGCCACGCCGGGGACGACGCCGAACAGGCGGCCGGTCGCGCGGTGGGAACGGCCGGCTCCGCGGTGGCCTTCGCCGGGCTGACCGTGGTGATCGCGCTCGCCGGCCTGTCGGTGGTGGGGATCCCGTCGCTGGCGAAGATGGGTCTGGCCGCGGCGGGCGCGGTGGTGGTGGCCGTCCTGGTGGCGCTGACCCTGGTCCCGGCGTTGCTGGGCTTCGCCCCGAACCGGGTCCTGGCCCGAGCGCAGCGCCGTGCCGGTGCCCACACCCCCGCTCGCCGCTCGATAGCGCGCCCCTGGATGCGGCTGGTGCTGCGCCGTCCGCTCCTCATCACGCTGGCCGGTGCCGCGCTGCTGACCGCGATCGCTGTTCCCGCCTTGTCATTGCAGCTCGGCACCCCCGGAGATGCCTCGCGGCCGGTCACGGAGACCCAGCGGCGCGCGTACGACCTGCGGGCCGCGGCGTTCGGTCCCGGGTTCAACGGTCCGCTGACGGTGGTGGTCGACGCGCGTGGTGCCGCGGATCCGGGTGGCGCGGTGGCGACCGTGGCGGACAGCATCAGGACGACCAGCGGCGTGGTGTCGGTGTCGAAGGCGAGCTTCAACCAGCAGGGCGACACGGCGATCCTGACCGCCGTACCGTCGAGCGGCCCGACCGACGCACGCACCGAGACCCTGGTGGAAACGCTGCGGGCGGCACGCCCGGGCGTGGAGGCCGCAGCAACCGTGAGCTACGAGATCACCGGCGCCACCGCCCTGGACATCGACATGGCGCGCAAGACGCGGTCGGCGCTCGTGCCGTACGTGTCGATCGTGATCGGTCTTGCCGTGCTGCTTCTGCTGGTGGTGTTCCGATCGGTCTGGATCCCCGTCAAGGCCGCGCTGGGCTTCCTGCTGTCGCTGTTCGCCGCGCTCGGGGTGATCGTCGCGGTGTTCCAGTGGGGCTGGGCGGCCGGCGTGCTCGGCGTCGAGCAGACCGGGCCGGTCATGAGCCTGATGCCGATCCTGCTGGTGGGCATCGTGTTCGGGCTGGCCATGGACTACGAGGTCTTCCTGGTGTCGCGGATGCGGGAGGCCCACGCGCACGGCCGGCCGGCCCACGACGCGATCGTCACCGGCTTCGAGCAGAGCTCGAAGGTGGTGGTCGCGGCCGCGGTGATCATGATCGCGGTGTTCGGCGGGTTCGCGGCGGCCGACGAACCGCTGATCAAAATGGTGGGTCTCGGACTTGCGTGCGCGGTGTTCTTCGATGCCTTCGTGGTTCGCCTGACGCTGGTGCCGGCCGTCCTGCAACTGCTCGGTGAGCGGGCCTGGTGGCTGCCGCGCCGGCTCGACCGGGTGCTGCCGCACGTCGACGTGGAAGGCGAGTCGCTGAGCGAGGAGCAGCCGGAGCCCGAGCCGGCCCATGTGCTGAGCCCGCGTTGATCGCCCGGGTAGTGTCGGCCCGATGAACGTGCTCGCCGCGCTGGTCGCGTTCATCTTCGCCGTCCTCGGGGCCAGCCTCAGCACCGAGGGCATCTTCCGGCCGGACGAGCTGCTGCCCGGTGCGATTCTCAGCCTGGTCGCCAGCGCGGCCCTGTTCGCGGCCGCCCGCCGGCCCCGAGCGGCGACCACCGTCGCGATCTGCTGCGAAGCCGCCGCCTGCGCGGCCGGCTACCTGCCGACACCGTTGCTGCTGGCCCCGCTGATCGGGTGCCTGTACCGCCTGACGGTGCTGCTCGGCCCCAGGCCGGCCGCGTGGTGGAGCGGGATCGCGGTGAGCGCGGTGATCCTCGGCGGGACGACGACCGACGCGACCCCCACGGGAGGGTCCGTGCTCCTGCGGACCGTGGGCGTCGCCCTGTGGCTGGTTCCGGCGGTGTTCGCCGGCCGGATGACCCATGCGTACCAGCAGATGGTCGAGGCCCGCGCCGAGGAGGCGGAACGCCGCCGGGACGACGACGTACGCCGCCGGGTGAGCGAGGAACGCCTGCGCATCGCCCGTGACCTGCACGATGTTGTCGCGCACCACCTGACCGTGGCCAACGCGCAGGCCGGGACGGCGGCCCACCTGCTGACCAGGCGTCCCGAGCAGGCACGCGAGCTGCTCGCCGGGCTGAGTGGCTCCACGTCGGCCGCACTGCGGGAGCTCAAAGCGACCGTCGGGCTGCTCCGGGACCCCGGCGACGACGCCTCAGCGGGCACCACCCCGGCGCCCGGCCTCGACCAGCTCCCGGACCTGGTCGAGGCCTGCCGGGCGGCCGGGATCGACGTCCGCGTCAGCAGCGAGGGGACGCCGCGGCCCCTACCGCCGCTGGTCGAGCTCACCGCGTTCCGGATCGTCCAGGAAGCCCTCACCAACGTCACCAGACACGCAGTCAGCCCGGTCGTCAAGATCTGCCTGACCTACGCCGACGACACGTTCCGCGCCCAGGTGGTGAACACCTCGGCCCGTCCCGGTCCGGCCGGAACCGGCGGCTACGGGCTGATCGGCATGCGGGAGCGCGCTCTCGCGGTGGGCGGGTCGGTCCGGGCGGGGCCGGACGGCCTTGACCGGTACGCGGTCGCGCTCACGATCCCGCTGGCCCCGTGGCAGGAAGACCGGGTAGCCCGATGATCCGGATTCTCCTCGCCGACGACCAGGCGTTGCTGCGCTCGACGTTCCGCATGCTGATCGACTCCTGCGACGACATGACGGTCGTGGCCGAGGCCGCGAACGGCGAGGAAGCGGTCGAACTCGCCCGAACGCACCGGCCGGACCTGGTGCTGATGGACATCCGGATGCCGGTCGTCGACGGGCTGGCCGCGACCAGACGCATCTGCGCCACACCCGAACTGGCCGGCAGCCGCGTGCTGATCCTCACGACGTTCGAGACCGACGAGTACGTGGCCCGCGCGCTCGAGGCCGGGGCCAGCGGGTTCCTCGGCAAGGACGTCACGTCGGAGGGGCTGCTCGCCGGCATCCGTACCGTGGTCGGCGGAGAGGCCCTGCTCTCGCCGGCGGCGACCCGCACGCTCATCGACCGCTTCCTGGCCGGTCCCGGCAGCGTCGGCGAGCTGACCCTGGGCTCACTGGCGACGCTGACCGGCCGGGAACGCGAGATCACCGCCCTGGCCGCCCACGGCCTGTCCAACCAGGAGATCGCCGAACGGCTGGTCGTGAGCCCGCTGACGGTCCGGACCCACATCCACCGGGCGATGATGAAGGTGGGGGCGCGTGATCGCGCCCAGCTGGTGGTCGTCGCCTACCAGCAGGGGCTGGTCCGGGTGCAGTGAGCGCCGGCCGCCGCGGCGCCACCGGTCACGACCATGACTCCGGAGGTGGGCCGAACGCGCGACGGCCGGCCCGTACGGCCAGAGCGGCAAGGGCAGCGTTCGCGCCGCCACCGATCACAGCGCCGATACCGAACGGTGCCACGCGGCCGAGGACGATGATTCCCTGCTTGGTCCCGTACTTGGTGATGAAGTGCCTGCCCAGGACCTTGTTGATCTGACGCAACGTCTCGGCCGGCACCTTCGCGACAACCTGACGGCCCCAGTGTTGTCCCGTACGCTCGGCGACCTTGGTGATGGTGGCCGAGCCGCTCCCGCCGAGCATGATTCCCATGACGATCGTCCGGCGGCGTTCGACCTCGTCGATGAGCACTCCGTGGACTTCGGCGATCGAGAGCGCGAAGAGCGCGCTCATCTCAAGAGACGACAGTGCCTCGCCTGCCGACAACGCCAGCGCGACTCCCGTGCCGACGCCGGGAGCAGCCGCAGCTCCTCCCACTGCGGCACCCGTCCCGGTCAAAGCGCTGACGTACATACGCTCCAGATTGCGAATCACCTGTGCTGGTGTGGCCTCCGGGTTCCGCTGCCGGGCCCGGGCGATGTTCTTGCGCACCAGCGGACTCTGCGCACCGATCGCCTTGTCCAAGAGGTCGAGGACCCGCTGCCCACGTACCTCTGCTGCCGGAACCGGACCGTCGAGGTCACCTGTCACCACGCCTTGAACTCCTTCGGTCATCAGATCCCGCCGAGTCTCCCACCCGTTGGAGCGACAAGTCGTAACCCGCACGAGTGACAATGCGACAAATCGCCTCCGGGTCGCGTCATGAGTGGCCGGGTCCGGGCTCTTCTCGGTATGGCAATGTTTCCGAACTTCCTCCGCAAGGCGGCGATGGTCGGCCTGGCCGTCTCCGCGATCTCTCTGCCCGTCCTCGGCGGTTCCGCTTCGGCGGCACCGGTGAGCCCGGCCGCTCCGGCGGCAGTCGTCAAGGCACCGGCGCTCAGCCCGGCCGCCAAGATGTTCATGCGGCGTGACCGCAACGCCGTGTGCATCAACGCGCACGTCCAGAACATCGGCTGGCAGGGCTGGCGCTGTTCCAGCAACCGCCGGGCCGCGCTGGCCGGCACCGTGGGCCAGTCCCTGCGGCTCGAGGCGCTGTCGATCTCGACCCGCCGTACCGGTGGGGTGTGCGCCCAGGCGCACGTGCAGAACCAGGGCTGGCAGCGCACCCGCTGCACCGGTCGCAACGACACGGTGACCGTCGGGACCCAGGGCCAGTCCCTGCGCCTCGAGGCGCTGCGTCTGAGCACCCGTACGGGCATCTGTGCCCAGGGCCACGTGCAGAACATCGGCTGGCAGAACTGGCAGTGCTCGCGCCGCAGCGGGCAGGTCGAGATCGGCACCGTCGGCCGGTCCCTGAGCCTCGAGGCACTGCGCGTCCGCGTCTGACCCGTCCCCGATAGTGGATACGCCTGCGGAAGCCCTCCGACTTCCGCAGGCGTATCCGTTTTTCGTTGACGGCCCTACGATTCAGCCGTGGCGGGAATGAACGGAGACGCCTCGTTCCGGTGGCGGCAGAGTTACCGGGAGCGGACACCCGTGGCCGAGCTGGCGCCGTACGTCAGTTGCGTCTGGGTCCAGGAGGTGGCGCCTGACTCCCCGCCGTACGTGTTCCAGGCCGTGCCGAACGGCAGCGTTGAGGTCGTCTGCGTTCTGGGCGAGTTGCCCTTCGTCATCGGTGTCCAGCTGGGTCTGACGCGCGAGATTCTCGCGCCCGGAACGGTGATGGTCGGAGTCCGGTTCCGGCCCGGCGCCGCGGCCCCCGTGCTGCGGACGTCGGCCGGTGACATGGTCGACCTCACCGTCGGATGCGACGACCTGTGGCGCGGCTCGGCGCTTCGGGTCGGTGAGCTGCTGGCGGGTGCCGCGTCCGCCCAGGAGGCGGCCGGTCTGCTGGAGGCCGAGGTGCTCAGCCGGGTCCGTGCCGCCACCGATCCCGATCCGCTGGTGCGTTCGGCCGTCGGGATGCTGGTGTTCGATCCGGCCAACGCGGTCCGCACGCTCACCGCCGAGCTGCACATCTCGGACAGTCAGCTGCGGCGCCGTTTCCTGACAGCCGTCGGCTGCCCGCCCGAGGTTCTGCACCGTACCCTGCGGTTCTGGGGTTTCCTCGCGCTCGCCCAGTCCGGGCCGCAGCGCCGCCGGTCGCTGACCGCGCTGGCCGGCAGCTCCGGGTACGCCGACCAGGCCCACCTGACCCGCGAGTCGGTCGCCATCACCGGTGTGACGCCCAGCGACCTCTTGGCGGGCATCGAGCGCAACTGCGGCGACAACCACAATCACGCCCCCACTTACCAGCCGCTGCTGCGTTCGCGCGCCCTTCGCAGCACCCGGTAGCGCAGGTGTGACACGTCGCGGTCCTCCAGCCGCCGGACGAGTTCCAGCTCGATGTGGCCCGGCCCGGTGGCGCCGAACAGCCGGCGGCCCGCCCCCAGCAGCACCGGCACGAGATGGATCTCCAGCTCGTCGAGCTCGCCCGCCCGGAGCAGGGCCTGCGCCGCGCCCGCCCCCTGGACCAGCACCGCGCGGTCGCCCGCCGC
>NZ_JBEZGQ010000230.1:0-10248 GCF_040650095.1 Actinoplanes sp. NPDC048791
GCGACGGCGATGAGTGGATCGTGACGATGCGGGTCACCGACCTGGGCTGGGCCCAGCGGCTGCTGCTGGGCCGCTCCGCAAGGAAACGGCCCGAACCGTGGGACGCGGCCCGATCAGCCGATCTTGGTGATCCGGTTGGCCGGGCCCGGCGCGACCGGGGTGCCCGCGCCGAGGTAGCCGATCAGGGCGTCGACGTCGAAGCCCGGTGCCGTGGTGCGGCCCGTGCCCAGCGTCAGGTTGGTGAAGCCGTCGCCGCCGTTGGCCAGGAAATCGTTCGTGGTGACCTGGTAGCTGGCGGCCGGGTCGATCGGGGTGCTGTTGAGGGCCAGTGCGCTCACCTTCGAGCCCGCCGGGGCGGTGCTGTCCCACGAGTAGGTGAAGCCCGCCGATACCTGCAGGATGCGCTGGGTGGTCTGCCCGCCGAAGCCGACGAACTGCTGCTCCAGCACGTTCTTGAGCTGCGCGCCGGTGAGGGTCTGGGTGACCACCAGGTTGTTGAACGGCTGCACGGTGAACGCCTCGCCGTAGGTCACCTGGCCGGTGGCCTCCCCGCCGGCCGACGCCTCGGCGTCGAAGTCGGCCCGGATGCCGCCCGGGTTCATCAGCGCGATCTGCGCGTTGGCGCTGGTCTTGGTCCAGGCCAGCTGGGCGTCCGCGATCACGTCACCGAGCGCCGACTCGCCGTTGGCGCCCGCCGTACGGGTGATGTCGCCGGTGATGGTGCCGACGACCCGGTTGGCGATCGGGGCGACCGCGGTGCGGTACTTGTCCGCGACCTTCTTGGCGTTGGGGTCGACCGTGGCCGGGTTCTTCAGGAAGACGCCGGCGGCGTCCTTGAGCCAGCCGCCCTTGCCGTCGGAGACGCCGTTCTCCACCACCACGTTCTTGGCGGTGATGTCGGCGAACCGGCCGGTGCGCCGGTCGATCGCGTAGTCGATGTCGGTGATCAGCTGGCCGTTGGTGCCGGCGCTGGTCACCACCGAGGTGCCGGCGGAGTTCGGCAGCGTGCAGGTGTAGAAGCGGTGGGTGTGGCCGGAGACCACCAGGCGGAACTCGGGGTTGAGACCTGCGACGATCGGCACGATGGGCCCGGAGAAGGCGTTGCAGTCCGAGACGCCGGGGACCGGGACCTGCTCGGAGACGTTCTGCTGGCCGCCCTGGTGCACGAGCAGCACCTGCGCCTTGACGCCGAACAGCTTGAGCAGGTGACCCCACTTGTTGGCGGTCTCGACCTCGTTGGCGAAGCGCACGTTCTGGATGCCGGCCGGGTTCACGATGCCGGCGGTGCCCTCCAGGGTGAGCCCGACGAAGCCGACCGGCACGCCGTTGACGAACTTGATGTCGATCGGCGGCAGGATCGGCAGGCCGGTCTTCTTGTTGATGGTGTTCGCCGCGAGGTAGGTGAAGTCGGCGCCGCCGAAGCCGTCGCCGTCCTGGCAGCCGTCCTTGGGGTGACAGCCACCGCGCTGCATCCGGATCAGCTCGTCGACGCCCTCGTCGAACTCGTGGTTGCCCACCGAGCTGACCTGCAGGCCGACCTCGTTCATCAGCTCGATCGTCGGCTCGTCGTGGAAGGCGGCGCTGACCAGCGGCGTCGCGCCGATCAGGTCGCCGGCGCCGACGGTGAGGGTCTTGCGGCCCTCGGCGGCGGCGTCGGCGCGCAGCTTGCGCAGGTAGGTCGCGAGGTATTCGACGCCGCCGGCCGGAGTGCCGTTGACGACCGCGCCGCTGCCGGCGGGCGGGTCGATGGCGCCGTGGAAGTCGTTGTAGCTGAGGAACTGGCCCTTGACCGTCTTGCCGGACAGTCCGTAGGACACGCTGGCCGGGGCCATGCCCGGCAGGTACTGGGCGACGGGCGTGGTGGCCGGTGCTGCGTCGGGCTTCGTCGTCGGCAGGGTGGCGACGACGGCCAGAGCGAGGGCCGGTACGGCGAGATGACGCAGCACGGCCCAGCCGCGGCGGCGGGGGTGGTCCATAGTATTCGGTCTCCCGGTCGGGTAACGGAGCAACCAACGCCTGACAGCCTGCTGTATCGACGCTGGTCAGCGCTACGGCCTGGGGATGACAGCTTGGTTGCGGCGCGGTGGTGTGGACTGCCTCGAAAGATTGTCGGGGGTGCGGCATAGACTTGTCCGGCGATGCGAGCCCTTCCGGAAAACTCCCAGCCCCTGTTCACGATGCCGCCTGTCCAGGAGGGGAAAACCCCTGGTCAGGAGGTCCCGCCCAGGCGGCAGCCGGCCCGGCGGACGGATCCGGAGACGCTGCTCGAGGGGCTCAACGGGCCGCAGCGCGACGCGGTGACCCACGCCGGCTCGCCACTGCTGATCGTCGCCGGTGCGGGTTCGGGCAAGACCCGGGTGCTGACCCACCGGATCGCCTACCTGCTGGCCGCGCGGGACGTGCATCCCGGTCAGATCATCGCGATCACCTTCACCAACAAGGCCGCCGGGGAGATGAAGGAGCGGGTCGCCGCCCTCGTCGGTCCCCGGGCCCGGCTGATGTGGGTGTCGACCTTCCACTCCGCCTGCGTGCGCATCCTGCGGGCCGAGCACGAGCACGCCGGGCTGAAGAGCACCTTCTCCATCTACGACGCGGACGACTCGCGGCGGCTGATGCAGCTCGTCGCCCGCGAGCTCGACCTGGACCCGAAGCGCTACACGGCCCGCGGCCTGGCCGCCCAGGTCTCCAACCTGAAGAACGAGCTGGTCGAGCCGGAGGAGTTCAAGGACCGGGCCAAGGGCCCCAACGAGCGGGCCGTCGCCGAGGCGTACGTGCTGTATCAGCGCCGCCTCAAGGAGGCGCACGCCCTCGACTTCGACGACATCATCATGGCGACCGTGCACCTGCTGCAGTCGCACCCGCACATCGCGGAGGCCTACCGCCGCCGCTTCCGGCACGTGATGGTCGACGAATACCAGGACACCAACCACGCCCAGTACATGCTGGTCAAGGAGCTGGTCGGGCCGGCCGAGGGCGAGATCGAGCCGGGCGAGCTGTGTGTGGTGGGCGACGCCGACCAGTCGATCTACGCGTTCCGCGGCGCCACCATCCGCAACATCCTGGAGTTCGAGCGCGACTATCCGAACGCGCGCACGATCCTGCTGGAGCAGAACTACCGCTCCACCCAGACGATCCTGTCCGCGGCCAACGCGGTCATCGACCGCAACACCTCCCGCAAGCCCAAGCGGCTCTGGAGCGACCAGGGCGCCGGTGAGCAGATCGTCGGGTACGTCGCCGACACCGAGCACGCCGAGGCCGACTGGGTGGCCCGCGAGATCGACCGGCTCACCGACAACCACGAGGTCCGCCCGGGTGACGTGGCGGTCTTCTACCGCACCAACGCACAGTCCCGCGTCTTCGAGGAGGTGTTCATCCGCGTCGGCCTGCCGTACAAGGTCGTCGGCGGGGTGCGCTTCTACGAGCGCAAGGAGGTCCGCGACGCGCTGGCCTACCTGCGCGCAGTGGTCAACGACGACGACACGGTCAGCATCCGCCGCGTGCTCAACACCCCCCGCCGTGGCATCGGCGACCGGGCCGAGGCGTGTGTGGAGGCACTGTCCACCCGCGACCGGATCTCGTTCGGCCAGGCCCTGCGCGGCGCGAAGAACGCCCCCGGCATCTCGACCCGCGCGGCCAACAGCATCGCCGACTTCGTCCAGCTCCTCGACGACCTGCGGGAGATGTCCCGGACCGCGCCGCCGGAGGAGGTGCTGGAGGCCGCGTTGCAGCGTTCCGGCCTGCTGACCGAGCTGGAGGAGAGCCTCGACCCGCAGGACCAGGGCCGGGTGGAGAACCTCCAGGAGCTCGTCAGCGTCGCCCGGGAGTACACCGAGCGGGTGGAGGCCCAGGCGGCGGAGGACGAGGACGCGCCCGCCGCGACGCTGGCCGGTTTCCTCGAGCAGGTGGCGCTGGTCGCCGACGCCGACCAGATCCCCAGCGACGATCCCGAGCACCAGGGCGTGGTCACCCTGATGACGCTGCACACCGCCAAGGGTCTCGAGTTCCCGGTGGTGTTCCTCACCGGTCTTGAGGACGGTGTCTTCCCGCACATGCGGGCCCTGGGGGACAACACCGAGCTGGAGGAGGAGCGGCGGCTGGCGTACGTCGGCATCACCCGCGCCCGCCAGCGGCTCTACCTGTCCCGCGCGGTGACCCGGTCGGCGTGGGGCCAGCCGCAGTACAACCCGCCCTCACGGTTCACCGACGAGCTGCCGGGTGAGCTGGTGCGATGGGAGCGTACGGCGGGGTCGTACACGTCGTGGTCGGGCACCGGCGGCGGTGTCGGCGGCCGTGGTGGCGGTGACCGCGGGCGTGGCGGCGGCTTCTCCGGCGGCACCCCGAAGGCGCAGCAGCTCGCCCAGCGTCTCGGCGTGGACGCGAGCAGGCTGACCACCGCGAGCGAGCTGAAGCAGGCGCCCAAGGTGGCGGCCGGCGACCGGGTCAACCACCAGCGGTACGGCCTGGGCCGGGTGGTGACCGTGGACGGCCACGGTCCCGGCGCCCGGGCCCAGATCGACTTCGGCGACCAGGTCATGTGGCTGGTGCTGCGGCACGCCCCGATCGAGAAGATCTAGCTCGCGTCGGCCGGGGTGGCGCAGCCGGTGATCTCGACGCCGTGCTCGCGCATCCAGGCGGTCGGCTCGATCGGGTTCTTGTAGCTGCCCTGGTGCACCTCGAAGTGCAGGTGCGGGCCGGTCGAGTGACCGGTCGAGCCCTCGTTGCCGATCTGGTCGCCGGCCGCGACCTGCTGCCCGACGGTCGTGGTGATCACGGACATGTGCCCGTAGTGGGTGAGGTAGCCGTTGCCGTGGTCGATCAGCACGGCGTTGCCGTAGCCCTCGGCGGGTCCGGCGGCCACGACGACGCCCGCGCCCGCGGCCCGGATCGGGGTGCCGTCCGGGGCGGCCAGGTCGACGCCGGCGTGCAGGCGGCCCCAGCGCGGGCCGAAGCAGGAGGTGGTCGCGCCTTCCGGCAGCGGGTTCACCCACAGCGGCAGCGGCTTCTCCTTGCGGGCCTGTGGGACGAACGGCACGCCCTCGTCCACGACCTGGATGCCGGCTGCGGCGGCCGACGGGGACGAGGCGACCGGGGTGGGCGTAGCCGTGGGGGACGGCGAGAGCGTGGGCGTCGGGGCCGGGGCGGGCGTGCTGGGCGCCAGGGTCGCCTGTGCGGCGGCCTGGCGGGTCTTCGCAGTGGCCGGGGAGGAGGACGCGCCGTCGGTTGCCGTCGTCAGACCTGCGACCCCCACGCCGGCCACCAGAGCGGCAGCCACGGCGTAACGGCCCTTCTCGGTGACCGGGGTGCTCGGAGCGCGGTGGCTGTGCAGCGGCGTCGTTCTGCGGTGGCGGCCGCGGACGTTCCGGTTCGCTCGATGCTGCACGCGGGGTGATCCTCCAGGTCTCGGTGTCCGACACCTGCCTGTCGGCACCGTCCTGCGGATCTTGAGGGCAGCGGGCCCAGTGCAACCAGCCCGGTTGCCGGACGGTTGCGGACATGAAAAACCGCCGGACCAGCAGCGGTCCGGCGGTGGGTGGAGCGGGATCAGGAGGCGGCGAGGTCGCCGTACACCGACTCGATGCGGAGCTTGATGTCGACGCCGTGCTCGCGCAGGAAGACGATCGGGTCGGTCGGCGCGCCCTTGACGTGCACCTCGAGGTGCAGGTGGGTGCCGTACGAGTAGCCCGTGTTGCCGACCTCACCGATGACCTGGCCGGCCTTGACCTTGTCGCCGCTCTTCACCAGCAGCCGCCGGGAGTGGGCGTAGATCATCTCGGTGCCGTCGGAGTGCTTGATGGTGATCGCGTACCCGTAGCCGCCCTGGTAGCCCGCGGAGGTCACCTCACCGGCGTGCACGGCCATGTACGGAGTGCCCTCGGGCGCCGCCAGGTCGATGCCGGCGTGCAGCTTGCCGAAACGGACGCCGTACGCGGAGGTGAACTGGTAGTCGTTCAGGGGGAGCAGCCAGGCCTCGGCCTCGGCCTGCGCCTCGGTGATCTTGGCGCTGCTCTCGCGGTCCTCGCCGCGGGAGGCGCGCTCACCCTCGGCGGTGCGCTCGGCCAGGGCGTTGTCGGCGGACGAGGCCGCTTCCAGATTCTGCAGGACCGTGGGGTTGATGGTCTTGGCGTCCGGGAGCTGCGAGGCGGCTCCCAGAGCGACCACCCCGGCGCCGACGAATGCCGACGTGACGACGACGGCATAGCGGCTGCGCGGAGGGGTGGGAACGCGGCGACGGCCGCGATAGCGGTCGGGCTCAGACGACAAGCGCTGACGCACGAACAACCCTCCGTCGGTGGCAAAGAGCGGCAGCCACCGGGCGGGGAACAGATGCTGAACGGTGGTTTGCCGAGCGGTCGGTCCGGCGTTAACCGGTTGACAGCCGTGGGCCACGGTAACGAAACGCAACGCCGGTCACAAGTCGCAGCGCCAATTCCCTGACAGTTAGCTGTCGGCATTAGGACGCGAATGTCCGAGTTGGTGGCAATTCTGAGGTGAAAGGGTGTTGGCTCTCCGTAACTGCGCTTCTAACGCAAAGTCATGTGACGTGGAATACGTTAATTGGTGCTTGCGCGCGGTGTCCTGATGGTCTTGGTGCCGGCGGGTAGTACGGAGCGGCGGCTTCCTCGGTTCAACCGTGCCGGGTTACCGTTCGTTCAGGTGGCAGTTTCCTTCTCGGCCGGCAGTGCAGCCGGTGAGCGCCGAAGGGGTCGTAGATGCAAGCACGGATCAGGGTCGTCGTGGCCAAACCAGGGCTGGACGGCCACGACAGGGGCGCGAAGGTAGTGGCACGCGCGCTGCGGGACGCCGGTATGGAGGTCGTCTACACGGGCCTGCACCAGACGCCCGAGCAGATCGTCGAGACCGCCATCCAGGAGGACGCGGACGCCATCGGGCTGTCGGTGCTCTCCGGGGCGCACATGACGCTGTTCCGGCGGGTGCTGGAACTGCTCGCGGAACGTGATGCGGCCGACATCGTGGTATTCGGCGGCGGCATCATTCCGGCCGACGACATAACCGAGCTGGAGAAGCTGGGCGTGGCCCATATCTTCACGCCGGGCGCGACGACCGCATCCATCATCGAATGGGTACGCGCCAATGTGGCCACGCCAGTGGCGTGACCAGACAACCGCAAAGAGTCAATAAGAAGTAAGGGAGAGGCCGGACGCACCCCTCACACGTCCGGCCTCTCTATGCACGATGCCCCGCCGCCACCCCTCGACCGACAGGGCATCGGCCGCTCTCGTCATCGCTCAGCGCTCCGACATCACACTCAACGACGCCCCCGAACCGGGGTTACGCGACCTGGGACGACTTTTTCGCGCGGTCCGCGTAGCCTCTCGCACCGTGCAGCCCTACCCCGTGGTCCCGCGTATCCCCGAGGACCAGCCGTTCATCGTCCGGCCCAGCGTCCGCAAGCGCGTCCTGGTCTTCGGCGGCTTCCTCCTGGCCCTGATGGCCATCCTCGGCTGCGTGCTCGGCCTGGGGGCGATCGGCTCCGACAACGGTCCCGCCCTGCTGGCGCTCTTCCTGGTGATCAGCGTCGTCTTCGCCGGCCTGTTCGGCCTGCAGATCTGGCTGCTCGCCGGCGGTGGCCCGGTGCTCGCGGTCGGGCCCGCCGGCCTGTGGATCAAGACGCGGCCGAGCCGGGGCCAGGCCATCTGGCTGCCCTGGGAGGCGATCGGCATGATCTCCCGGCGGCGCTGGAGCCTGGAGAAGATGCTCTGCGTGGCTCCCCGTGACCCCCGGGCCGAGCAGAAGCTGGGCGCGTTCACGGCCTTCGACTCCATGGTCACCCAGGCCGCGTTCGGCACCGGCTTCACCGCGACGCTCAACTACGCCGACAAGAGCGAGCAGGAGATCCTGCAGGCCGTCGCCCACTTCGCAGCGGGACGCGTCCCGCTGACCTAGCCCGGCGGCTGTGTGGTCTTGCACACCGTGCACCCGCGGCGGCGCACCCGGTGGTGAGGTGGCTAGGCTGCGAAATGAGGCCTCAGGGCCGACATTTCTCTCACGCTGGCGGCGACGCAACGACGCGCCGCGGACATCAGGTCGGGACGCGGGTACGCGGCTTGCCGGGGCAAGCGTCGCGAGCGAAAGGAGACACGTGGACCTGTTCGAGTATCAGGGGCGCGACCTGTTCGAACGGCACGGGCTGCCCGTGCTGGGCGGCGGCGTCGCCGAGACCCCGCAGGAGGCCCGCGCGATCGCCGAGCGACTCGGCGGCAAGGTCGTGGTCAAGGCGCAGGTGAAGGTCGGCGGCCGCGGCAAGGCCGGCGGCGTCAAGCTCGCCGACGGCGCGGACGAGGCCGAGGCCCGCGCGACGGACATCCTCGGGATGGACATCAAGGGCCACACCGTGCACAAGGTGATGCTCGCGGAGACCGCGGACATCAAGGAGGAGTACTACTTCTCCTACCTGCTCGACCGGGCCAACCGCACCTTCCTCTGCATCGCCTCCGTGGCCGGCGGCATGGAGATCGAGACGGTCGCCGAGGAGGACCCGGAGCGGGTCGCCAAGATCGCGATCGACGCCAACGAGGGTGTCACCGAGGCCAAGGCGCGCGAGATCGTCACCGCCGCCAAGTTCCCGGCCGAGGTCGCCGAGCCGATCGTCGACATCGCGGTGAAGCTCTGGCAGGCCTTCGTGGCCGAGGACGCGACGCTGGTCGAGGTCAACCCGCTGGCCAAGGTCGGCGACGGCCGGGTGCTGCTGCTGGACGCGAAGATCACCCTGGACGAGAACGCCGGCTTCCGGCACCCCGACCACGAGGCGCTGATCGACCAGTCCGCCGTCGACCCGCTGGAGCAGGCGGCCAAGGCCAAGAACCTCAACTACGTCAAGCTCGACGGCGAGGTCGGGATCATCGGCAACGGTGCCGGCCTGGTCATGTCGACGCTCGACGTGGTCGCGTACGCGGGCGAGGGGCACGGCGGCGTCAAGCCGGCCAACTTCCTCGACATCGGCGGCGGCGCCAGCGCCCAGGTCATGGCCAACGGCCTGGAGATCGTGCTGGGCGACCCGGCGGTCAAGTCGGTCTTCGTCAACGTCTTCGGCGGCATCACGGCCTGCGACGAGGTCGCCAACGGCATCATCCAGGCCCTCGCCCTGCTCGGTGAGCGCGGCGAGGCCGTCACCAAGCCGCTCGTGGTCCGCCTCGACGGCAACAACGCCGAGGCCGGCCGGGCGATCCTGGACCAGGCGAACAACCCGCTGGTGCAGCGGGTGGACACGATGGACGGTGCGGCCGAGCGCGCCGCCGAGCTCGCAGCTGCGGGGAAGTGACGACATGGCTATCTGGCTCACCAAGGACTCCAAGGTCATCGTCCAGGGCATGACCGGCGCGGAGGGCTCCAAGCACACCCGCCGGATGCTCGCCGCGGGCACCAACGTGGTCGGCGGTGTCAACCCGCGCAAGGCCGGCACGACCGTGGACTTCGACGGCACCTCGCTCCCGGTCTTCGCATCGGTCGGCGAGGCGATCAAGGAGACCGGCGCCGACGTGTCGGTCATCTTCGTGCCGCCGGCGTTCACCAAGGATGCGGTGCTCGAGGCGATCGACGCCGAGATCCCGCTGGCCGTCGTGATCACCGAGGGCGTGCCGGTGCAGGACTCGGCCGCGTTCTGGGCGCACAACATCGCCCAGGGTCAGAAGACCCGGATCATCGGCCCGAACTGCCCCGGCATCGCCTCGCCGGGCGCCTCCAACGCCGGCATCATCCCGGCCGACATCACCCCGGGTGGCCGCATCGGCCTGGTCAGCAAGAGCGGCACGCTGACCTACCAGCTCATGTACGAGCTGCGCGACATCGGCTTCTCCACCGCGGTCGGCATCGGCGGCGACCCGATCATCGGCACCACCCACATCGACGCGCTCAAGGCCTTCCAGGAGGACCCGGAGACCGACGCGATCGTGATGATCGGTGAGATCGGCGGCGACGCCGAGGAGCGCGCGGCCGAGTTCATCAAGGCGAACGTGACCAAGCCGGTCGTCGGCTACATCGCCGGCTTCACCGCCCCGGTCGGCAAGACCATGGGCCACGCCGGCGCGATCATCTCCGGCTCGGCCGGCACCGCCGACGCCAAGAAGGAGGCCCTCGAGGCCGCCGGCGTCAAGGTCGGCAAGACCCCGAGCGAGACCGCGCGGCTCATGCGCGAGGTCATGAGCTGACATTGGTACGGCCACAGGCGCGGGGGGGCCCGGCCGGGGGACGTGCGGCCCCCGGCGGGGCGCGGTGTGGGGCGGCTTTGAG